>JBGUUN010000103.1:0-11211 GCA_045133555.1 Oscillospiraceae bacterium | reverse complement strand
CTCGATGGTAACAAAGCCGTTATAGCCGATATCTTCCAGTGCTTTTAACCACAGGTTAAAGTCTACATGACCCTGACCCAGCGGCAGTTCTTTGAAGCACTCATCCAGTCTTAAGTCACCGATGCCGCCTTCTGCGAAGAAATCATATACAACATCCGCACCGACGTTTGCGATCTGGATACCGTCTTTTGCGTGGGTATGAACAATATAATCTTTCAGGTTGTAAACAGCCTGTACCGGATCCTCACCGATAACCATAACCAGGTTAGCCGGGTCCATGTTGACTGCAACGCCTTTGGAATCCAGAGAATCCAGGAATTTTTTCAGACGTGCGGACGGTTCCGGACCGGTCTCGATTGCAAAGAAGCAGTTGTTTTTGTTTGCATATGCTGCCAACTCATTACAAGCTTCCTGCATAACTTTGTAGGTATCGCAGGTATCATCTTCCGGAACAACACCGATATGGGTGGTGATGATGTTGGTACCCATATCCAAAGCCAGATCAACGATACGTTTGGATTTCTCGATCTTAGCCGGATTATCTTTTGCGATCTTGAATGCATGGCCGCCAAGGTCACCGCAGAGTGCGGAAATCTTAAGACCGTTGCCTTCGATCAGGCTTCTTGCCTCTGCACGTTTTTCGGCAGTCATGTTATCCGGATCAAGCTCACCCTCAACCGCATAAAGCTGAACGCCCTGTGCACCGATCTCTGCTGCTTTTAAGATGGACTCCTTAAACGGAAGACGGAAGCTGTCGGCAATTACGCCAATCGGAAACTGTTTCATAAAAATCTCTCCTTTTTATCTATCTTCAGACGTTATCTTCATCCTCGACCGAATGAATCTTCATCGACTTTTTATAGTCGGACGGAGACATATTCATTACCTTTTTAAAGGATTTCGAGAAAGCCTGTACCGTCTGGTAATTCAATGCTGTGGATATATCGGTGATGCTCATTCTGCCGCTGTCGATCAGTTCGATGGATTTGGTGATCTTCTTATAGTTGAGATATGTCTGGATCGAAATACCCATCTTTCGTTTGAAAAGGTGTGACAGATAGTTATAGCTGTAACCCAAATGATCGGAAATCTCGGTCAGATTGCTCAGCGACAGGATATGATCCTCGATATAGCGGATCATCAAATAAGTGGTATCGCCCACCGAAACGGAGGACGGACCCGCATCCATATGGATCGGATGGCGGTCATGGAAGGCACGATATACCATAATTAAGATCTGCTCAATATAGTCACGGATCAGAATCTCGGAGAAATCCATTCCGTTATACATTTCATCCAATAAACGGGTGAAGAACACCATGATGTTATACTCGTCATTGACCACGCGGTTATTGTATTTATCGGCATAGAAGGAAGCAAGTCGGGTGGTCAGTTCGCTGTATGCATGCTCATCAAACTCAAATCCGATATAAAAATATCGCAGCTTTGTTTCATTATCCACCTCGATCGAATGGATCTGATCCTTGGAGTTGATGATGATGTCACCCTGGCCGACCTGATAGCAGATATCATTACAGTAAATTTTCGCTTTACCTGAAATGATATAGGTGATCTCATGGCAGATCTGTCGGTGCGGCTCTACTTCATGTCCGTTTTCATAGCAGACCTCGCCGAGCTGATACAACCGAATATCGCCGATCTGTTTTTGATTGACCATAAAGTCATTGTCGAACTGAAAACTTTTTCCGTAATATTGCTTGTCACTCATCCCTCGCATCCCCTCCTTTTTATAAAATTGATGTCTGTATCCGACAGGAAAAGGTGTCGCTTTTTGACCATTTATCCGATTTGGTTATATTATACCACATTTTCCTTCGGTTGTAAAGTATAAAAGGCAGGAAATCCGGCGGTGAAAACCGACAAATACAGCAAAATCATATCACGCTTGCGGCTGCTCAAAGAATTCCTTCAGATGGACCTGCATATCCTCCACATCCAAAATATCCTCGATATACTGCAGACGCAGCAATTCCGGCGGGATATGCTCATTGAACTTACCGGCGATGCATGCACTTTCTTCCACCGGGAAGTCATACTTATCCAGCGCATCAAACGCACAGCGATACAGCGCATCCTGCAATGCATCCAGGCTGACCGATGGATCGATGAGCAGGAAGATCGGCAGTTCATAACCGCGATACAGCTCATTGTCGATACCAAAGCTCTTGAGTGCATACGAAAGTGCTAACAACGCACCGGTACCGAGCCACGGGAATACACCGTAAACATTTTCGGTAAGCGGTACAATCAGACGGTCAAAGCAATCCGCAGCACGAGCGGTGCGACGGAATTCCTGCAGTCGCTCCATTGCAGACGGTGCAGGATAGCGGTAATCGGTATCCTCGCGCAATACTTCACGCATTCTGCGTACCACTTTGGTATGCAGCGGCAGATCGATCGGCGTCTCCCAAGTTGTGGTGGAAAGTACATCCACCGGTTTGACATAGATATCATGGGTCTGACGGTCGATCTCAAGCACCTGCCAGGTCTTACCCGCAAGCGCAAACCGCTGTCCGACCGGATACACACGTTCCAGAGTACCGATCTCCTGAGAATTGTACTTAACCGAAAATTCCAGTTCGGTCTCGAACACCGCAAAAAACTGGAAATTTCCGGTATCGCGCTGACCCTCTTCGCCTACCAGCAATTCTTTTGCCTCGCCGATCTCAAGCTGATCGTCATCCACCATAAAGGACAGCAGCTTGCCGTATTCCTCTTTGGTAATGGCGGAAAACGGAGAAAGCGACAGCACCTCATCCGCCAGTTCGGATGCATAAGCACAGCCCTGCGCGTACAGATATGCCATAGTCTGGTGGTACAAAATGCCGTAGGGTTTATCGTTTTTCGGGATCGGCTCGACCCAACGCTCCTCCAGATAAAGCTGGATAAGGGCGATGCACTTGACCATATCCCAATAGATTGCCTTGTAAAATTCGTACTCAAAGGTACGCTCCTCCTCGGCAAACAGGAAAAACATCTCGCTGCTGCCGCTGCGGCGTCCGGTACGTCCCATACGCTGCACAAAACTGGATACGGTAAACGGACTGCCGGTCTGTACGATACGCTCAAGACTTCCGATGTCGATACCAAGCTCCAAGGTTACGGTCGCACCGGTCACCATCGGACCGGGCTGTTCTTTCATCAAAAACTCGGCGTGTTCACGTAAAGTCGTGGAAATACTGCCGTGATGAACATGATAGACATCCGGCGCACCGACCTTTTTGGCAATGCGTTTTAACTGTGCGATATTCTGTTCAACTGCCGCTTTGGAGTTGGAAAACAGCAGGCAGCGTTTTTCAAAGGTTGCACGGAACAGTGCATCAAAATACAGATTGACACTGTGTTCAAAGTCTTTCTTTTTATTCTTCGGTTTGATCAGAAAATGCTGCATCGACAGACGGATGCTGCGGCGGGTATCCGAGCAGACAGGTACATCGCATTCCCGCTCAGAACCGCTGCAAAGCCACTCCACCGCACCGGAATAATCCGACATGGTAGCCGACAGTCCGATGCGTACCGGATGAACATCGTTTAATTTTTCGATCTGCTCAAGGATACACAAAAGCTGTGTGCCGCGCGGATCGTTCATAAAATAATGTACCTCATCGATGATGACATACTTCAGATCGGAAAACAGCTTGATCACGCCGTTTCGGTTACGCATCATCAGTGCCTGCAAAGACTCCGGTGTGGTCTGCATGATGCCCTGCGGCTCACGCATCAGCTTTGCTTTTTTGCTCTGACTGACATCACCGTGCCACTTGGTGACCTTAATACCGCTTTCGTCGAGCAATTCCTCCACACGGGAAAACTGATCGTTGATCAGTGCTTTGAGCGGGCTGATATATAAGATACCGACCGACTCGGACGGCTCTTCCCACAGTCTGGTCAAAGCCGGCAAAAGTGCCGCTTCGGTCTTACCGCTTGCGGTACCGGAGGAAAGCAGCAGATGATGATCGGTATCCAGAATGGTCTTACAGGCCTCAATCTGGATCTCGCGCAGCTCATCCCAGCGTTTGCGGTAGATAAAATCCTGAATATACGGTGCAAGACGGGCAAAATATTGATTCTGTGCGCTTTCGCTCATGTCATATCCCCCTTTGCATCAGAAAATGAAGTCTGCAAATTCACTTTCTTCCTCTGCTTCTTCCGAACTGTGCTGCGGCAGACGGTTTTCGATGATCTGCGCCGCGGTAAATTGTGGGTTCTGCATCACGATATCCAAAAGCTCGATATAATCGCGGATGATCTCACGCGGTGTGATATTGATGCCGGCACCGACACGCGCAAACTCAACCTGCAGGAATTTTACATCATCCTCAATGGTCAGCGACGGTTCTTTGCCGTACATTCCGGCATGAATGTCGTCAAGACGCTCGATCAGAATCAGCAGCTCCTCCTGGGTCAGCGGGCTTAACATAATGATCGGTGCGAGCAGATTGGTAGTACCTTCCTCGGCAAATCTGCCTTTTTCCAGACGGGATCGCAATGCCTCATAGCTGAACACGCCGCGTCTGGTATCCTCAATACACTGCACGGTGCCGCACATAATGATACCGAGATTGGATACTCTGCCCTGCATCATATCGTTATACATGGTCAGCATTTTTTCGTAGTTATACTGTCTGGTGGTCGGATTGGTGGTGCGGTAGATGTTGACCAGCTCATCGATCATCAAAAGCATACCGCGATAGCCTGCAGCGTGTAAAAATGCGGAGAACAGCTTAACATAGTCATACCAGTCATCATCGTTGACGATGACATTGACACCGAGCTCGTTTTTGGCTTCGGTCTTGGTCTGATACTCACCGCGCATCCATTTTAATGTACAGGATCGCAGCGCATCGTCACCGTCACGTACACTCTGATAATACATGGTGATGACACGCGCAAAGTCAAAGCCGTGTACGAGTTCTTCCATCTGACTAATCACCGCATAAATACGCTGTTCAACCAGCTTTTCAAACTCCGGTGCACCGGCATCGATTTCATTTTCGCTCATCACCGCACTGCGGATACCGGTGATCCAGCGTTCTAAAATCAGCGGCAGCGCACCGCCGTCCGGTTTGGTGCGTACCGAAAGGTTCTTCATCAATTCACGGTAGGTGGCAAGACCCTGTCCTTTTCCGCCGACCAATCTGCGTTCCGGAGAAAGATCCGCATCCATGACCGCAAAGCCACGCTCCATCGCATAGTTGCGGATGGTCTGCAGCAGAAAGCTTTTACCCGAACCGTAACGTCCGGCGATAAAGCGGAAGGATGCACCGCCTTCGGCGATCATTTCTACATCATCAAGCAGTGCATTGATCTCAGCTTTTCTGCCGACGGTCACATATTCCAATCCGATGCGCGGTACAACACCGCCTTTAAGCGAATTCATCAACACCGATGCGATTCGTTTCGGTACTTTTGCCATGTCCTATCTCCTTTATATTATAAAAACACACGCGCCGCTGTCTGCGCATAATCCTCAAAGATCTCGATATCTCCCTCGGTTTCAAACAGGGTATCCCCGATATGCTCCAAGGCAGCTTCGTTGATCTCTTCAAGGATCAGCTGCGGCATCTTTCCTGTCATTTGCTGTATCTGTTTTAAGTAGTCTTTTGCTCTTACCGTATCCTTGACAAGGTACGACAGATACTGCCGTTTCTGCTCGTCCAATGCATTATAAAAATCCTGCCACTCCGGCTCGATGTCTGTCGGCATTTCAGCTGCCTTCGGTAAAGGAGACTGCGCTTGAACGACCTGCTCTGCTTTGACAGCCGGCTTTTCTTCCTTAATGATCGGCAAAACATTTACCGGTTCTGCCTGCATCTCATACACCGACAGCAAACGCTCCTCTACCGATGCGGCATCCTTACGGATCCCCTCGAGTTTGGTGAAATCGATCTCTACCTTGGTATGCTGCGGCAATGCATCCGGATTCTGCTCTTTTGTGAGCTTCTTCTCCGCAGCTTTCTTCTTTTTCTGCTGTTCTTTTTTACGGGTCTCATACCCGGTCAATCGGTGCCGCTCACAGAATTCATGCACCGCTTTTTCGATGATCTTATCCTGTGTCACACTGATGGTACCCGGCGTTTTCAATTTGGTAGCACCGACCTCAATGCGGAAATGGTAATCCATACAGCGCAGCACACCTGCGATCCAGTCGGAATTCAGCTGCAAATGGGTACGCACCTCAAACTTACCGGTGGCAGCATCGTGACGATAGACCATCCAAGGATAGAGTTCCATTTCAAAAGAAGGTACATTCATTACCGCTGCCTCCAGCGGATAGAATGCCGTGTGCGGTCTGCCGTACATCCTGCCAAACAGGCGCTCCACCATCGGCTTATTGGAACGGATTCCCTCATCCAGACGCTGCAGTACCAAGGTAAACAGCTTTGGATACACCTTATCGTACGGCTCTTTTTTACAGACAGCGGTGGTACAGATATGATACGGTGTGATGGCACTCAACTGCTGCAGCAGACCGTTCTCATCCTGCTCATAAAATGCGCGGATGGCCGCTCCCATCTTCGGCTCGTTATACGAAAAACGCTCGGTGCTGACATACTCCCTGACCTTATCTGCCATCTGATAGCAAAGTGCATAGTCAAGCAAACGGTCTTTTAACGCCGTACAGAAATACGTTTTCTTCTGCTGGGGGTCTGACTCGGAGTCCGAATCGGAACTAGACGGCATGGTGCTTGCATAAGCATATACCTTTTCCATCACCGCAAGGGTATCCGACGCAGAATACGACGGATATGCACTCGCGCAGATCAGTTCACCGAAAAACAACATCAGATAACCGCGGGTCTCGACCGTGATATTGCTGTAATCCTCGCGCATAAATCTCTCACGCAAGGTCACATAGCTGCGAAACTGACGCAAAGACAATCCTGTGAAATACGGGAAGTTTTCCTCGCAGTTTTCGATGTTATGATAGGTATCTTTAAGCTGTGCGATAAATAGTGCCTGTTCAAAAAAACGCTTTGCCATCCAGCTTGTTCCGCTGCCGTGCTGCACACCGTAGCGATTGCCTATGGCGCGCATCTTCTGGTAATTGGCATGATAATGCGGGACAATATCTTTGCGCTGATTGATCGGTTCATACTGCGGTTTGGAAAGCGGCTTCTCATCAAAAAAGGAATGAGAATAACCCTTTTGCTGCTTTGACTTTGGTGTCGGCTTATGCTGCGGGATCTTTTCACCGGATCCTTTCGGCTTTTCGAGTTCGATCTCGACCGATTTGACCATCTCCGAGGCTTTTTGCAATGCAGAGCCGCCGAGCATCTTGTTGAGGGCTTTAAGCACATCATCCAGCTTTGACATCGGATACCCTCTCCTTTCCTGAAAATCTTAAAAACGCTTACTTATGCTCTTTTTTGCGAATCGGATTCTGTGTACCGTCTTTTTCGACGATCACGATATTTTCAAGCTGACCGCGCAGACTTGCTTTGAAGCTGTCGATATACTCTCTGCGCAAAACCGCACGCTCTGCAGCTTCTTCCTCGGTCAGTTCTCTTTTTTTGGCAATTGCAGCCAGTTCATTGATTCGATTGATTTTTTCCTGTGTCATGTAAATATCCTCTCATATTTTTGTTGTACCTTATATTATAACATTCCTTTATCAATAATGCAAGATGTCAAACCCGGATAAAGAAAGAATGAAAACTTTCCGCGAAAAATTGAACAAAATAAAAATTATATTGAAAACCTGTTGATTTTTAAAAGCTTCTATGCTATAATATAGCAAGCGGATCAACCGCAAAGGTGATATTATAGGCAAAACTCATTTTGCCGACAGACCCGATTCTATCGGATCAGCGTACCATTTGACATGCGGATATGCGGGGCCTGTGCAACAGACGGTCGTGAACCATGTCAGGCGGGGAACCGAGCAGCATTAAGCGATTTTGTTTGTGTGCCGCAGCGTTTCCTGTGTATCCGTGTGTCAGATGGTATGCTTTTCTTTTTTGGAGGTGAGAGATGTGTATTTAGCGTTATACCGCAAATGGCGTCCGCGTGTCTTTACTGACGTGGTATCCCAGGAACACATCACAGTCACCCTGCAGAATCAGGTCAAAACCAAAAAAACGGCGCACGCTTACCTTTTCACCGGTTCGCGCGGCACCGGTAAGACCACCTGTGCAAAGATCCTTTCGATGGCAGTCAACTGTGAGCACCCGATCGACGGCAATCCCTGTACCGAATGTGACAGCTGTAAGAGTATTTTGGACGGTACCAACATGGACATCCAAGAGATCGACGCAGCAAGCAACAACGGTGTAGATAACATCCGTCAGCTGCGTGAGGAAGCTTTCTTCTTACCGTCACAGAGCAAATACCGTGTCTATATCATCGACGAGACCCACATGCTTTCGCAGGCTGCATTCAACGCACTGCTTAAGATCATGGAGGAACCGCCGCAGCACGTTATCTTCATTATGGCGACCACCGAGGTGCAAAAAGTACCTGCTACCATTCTCTCCCGCTGCCAGCGTTTTGACTTTGGCCGTATCCGCACTTCGGATATCATCGCAAGGATCAAAACCATCGCGGATGCGGAAGGTTTTACCGTTACCGATGAAGCGGCGGCAATGATCGCACGTCTTTCCGACGGCGGTATGCGTGATGCACTTTCGCTTGCCGATCAGTGCATTGCATACGAATCGAATATCACAGAACAGACGGTCATCCAGGCGACCGGTGTCACCGGACGCGATTACCTCTTTGCCATCACCGACTGCATCCTTGCAGGCGATACCGCAGGTGCACTCGGCATTTTAGGCGGACTGTACGACCGTTCCAAAGACCTGCAGAATTTCTGTGAGGAGCTTTCCGGTCAGATCCGTGATATTATGATCTTAAAAGCAGGCAACGGCGAGGTCGAACTTCGTTTCATTCTCCCGTCTGAGCTCAAACGCATGAAAGAATATGCGGAGAGTTTCACCCTTTCCAAGCTGCTGCGTTATTTGCAGATCTTGCAGGAAACGCTGGATGCGATGGGAAAATACGCGGACAAGCGTCTCAATATGGAAATGGGCATCATCCGTATCTGCAATCCGGCTGCCGACACCGCGCCGCAGAGTTTACTGCAGCGCATCGAACAGCTTGAACGTGTGATCGAGCGCGGCGTACCGATGGCATATGCCTCTGCCCCATCTGTTCCGGTACAGGAAAAACCACAGCCGGCACCGAGCATCGAGACCGTTGAACCGGAAAATGAGCCGGAGCCGATCGTCGAAGCGAAACCGGAAAAACCGCAGTTTACTCCACCGACGGAGATCAAACCTCCGTTTGAACAGGATGATGAAATCCCTGTTAAGACCGAGGAACCAAAGCTGACCGAAAAACCGCAGCCGGCACCTGCCCCGAAAGAGGAAGCTGTCGAAGCGGAAGATGATAAATTCATTCCGTTTGCGGAATGGGAAACTGTTTTGGAACAGTTAAAAAACACCGATCCGTTTATCTACGGTTTGGTATTCAACGCGATCGTATACGAAAAAGGCCCACACCTTTACATGAAGAGCCCGATGGGAAGTCTGGTCAGCAACCTCAAAAAGGACAATGCTGCCGCAAGACTGACCGCAGTGGTCAAAGAGGTCACCGGCAAAACGTACCGACTGCGTTTAGCAAAAGAAACCACCACTTCTCAGACAGCAGCGCCCTCTGTCGATCCCCTCAAGGAGCTTGCAGAGCGTGCCCGTCTGGCAGGTGTTGAGCTCATAGAACAATAAATTTCAGGAGGAAATACACATGAAAGCAAGATTACCACAGGGCTACAGCAATGGCGGCGGCAACATGAACAGCGTCATCAAAAAAGCTCAGAAAATGCAGGAAGAGATCGCTAAATTACAGGCAGAACTCGAAGTAAAAGAGTACGCTGCATCTGTTGGCGGCGGCCAGGTTGAGGCTGTTGTTACCGGTAAAAAAGAGGTTAAATCCTTAAACATCAAACCGGAAGTAGTAGATCCGGAAGATATCGAGATGCTGCAGGATCTGGTTATCAGCGCTATCAACGAAGCTATGCGTGCTGCTGATGCAGATTCCGATACCCGCATGGGCCAGCTGACCGGCAACATCAACATCCCGGGAATCTAATCCGCGATATAACATGAAGTTCAAAACAGGCAAAGGATCTCTCTTTGCCTGTTTTTTATAAAGCAAGGAGGAACATCATGGCAGCTTCCCGCTCCTTTTCGCATTCTTCCGGCGGTGCCATGCCGCTGCTGCGTCTGGTAGAACAGTTTGCCGCTCTGCCGGGCATCGGACCGAAAACCGCACAGCAGCTTGCGTATCACATCTTAAACATGAGCGACGATGCGATCAAGGCACTTGCCGATGCGATCCTCACCGCACATACCGAAGTCAAGCAGTGCAAGTTCTGTCACAACTATTCGACAAACGATACCTGCGAGATCTGTGCGGATGAAAAACGCGACCACAGTACCATCTGTGTGGTAGAAAATGTCAAAAGTCTTTCCGCTTTTGAGCGTACCAAAGAATACAAAGGTGTATACCACATCATCGGCGGCTCTATCTCGCCGCAAAACGGCATCGGACCGGACCAGCTCAACATCCGCGATCTGATCACTCGCCTTGGCAGTGACAATATTCGTGAAGTTATTCTGGCGACCAATCCGAACATCGAAGGTGAAGCAACTGCGGCTTACATCTCCCGCATGATCCGCATGACCTTCCCGGATATCAGCGTTTCCCGTATTGCATACGGTGTTTCTGCCGGCTCCGAACTGGAAAACGTGGATGCCGTTACCCTTTACCGTGCACTCGAAAACCGCAATCAATTATAAATGGAGGAAATAATATGGCTAGTTACTGGGGAAAAGTCAAAGAGGTCACCGCTGCATTTGCACCGCGCAGCTACATCTGCAAAAAAGCAGCTTATCCGCTGACCGAGCTTGATGGTAATCTCGACAAAGAATTCTGGGCAGATGCTCCGTGGAGTGAGCTGTTTGAGGACATCGAGGATACCTCCTGTCTGATCGAAGGCGGCGCTCCGGCACCGCGTCCGAGACCGCGCAAAGATACCCGCATGAAGATGAAATGGGACGAAAACTATCTTTATGTCGGCGCAAAACTCTATGAGGATGAGATTTGGGCATATCAGACCGAGCGCGATTCCATCATCTTCTTTGACAACGATTTCGAAGTATTCATCGATATGGACGGCGACACCCATCT
>JBGUUN010000102.1:0-1787 GCA_045133555.1 Oscillospiraceae bacterium | reverse complement strand
AAATGACCATGCGAAGCTGCATCGAAGAACAGCCGACAGTTATGCAGCGTATCTTCGAAAACCGCAGTGAAAACTTAAAAGACCTGTTATCCTATTACCAAGAGATCTGCCCGGATCATCTGTACATCATCGCATGCGGCAGTTCCTATAACGCATCCTGTGCCGCAGCGGTATTCATGGAAAAAGCACTGAATATCGATGTTACCGTCCACGTACCGTCGCAGATTCCGACCATCCGTGCCAAACGTCCGCTCATCCTTGCGGTATCGCAGGGAGGTGAATCTACCAATACCATCGCCGCTGTCAAAGCGCTCAAAAACTATCCGTTGGTCGCGGTTACCGGCAAAAAGGAGTGTACCGTAAACACCCTTTGCGACAGACACTTTGACTTCGGTTGCGGCATCGAGACCGTTGGCCCGAAAACCAAGGGTTATACCGCTACCATCCTCTCCTTCAGCTTATTTGCACTCGAAGCAGGTTATGCATCCGGCAGCCTCTCCAAAGAGGACTATGACCGCTATACCGCAATGTTTGCGGCAGTCCCGGCAAATCTGCAGGAAAATATTACCCGCACCGATGCATTTGTCGAGAAATATCTGGACGTATTCTGCGCTGCAGAGAAGATCGCATTCACCGGAAAAGGTGTCGGCGGACAGCTTGCCAAAGAATGTGCATTAAAAGTCATGGAGACACTGCTCATCCCGTCCATCCAGTACGAATTCGAGGAATACCTCCACGGTCCGATCTGTGCCATCGACGATAGGATGATCGGCTTCTATATGCTGCCAAATGATGCGGATGCCTCCCGTATGTACTCCGCCGCAAAAGCACATGAGACCCTCTGCCCGAATTCCTTTATCCTTACCGGTGATGCTCAAATCAGCGGCGAGAAGGTATTACAGCTGGTTTGCTCCGGAGATGATGCAACCGTACCGTTTGAGTATGTCCTTGCATCTCAGATTATTTCCGATATCGTCCCGATCAAACACGACATCGTCAACAAAGGTATGAAACAGTTCCGTCTGTTTGACGATCTGGTCAAGATCAAAGCCAAACGCTGAGAGGAGGATACAATGAAATACATTCTTGGTATCGACAGCGGCGGAACCAAATACCTGGTTCGCGCTATGAACACCGCAGGTGAAGTCCTTGCGGAATATACCGGTGTCCCGTGCCGCCACTATCAGATCGGCGAGCAGGAGACCGCAAAACGCGTGGAAGAAAACATTACAGCCTGCCTTTCCATGTTTGGCGGCAAACGTGAGGACTGTCTGGCAATCGCTGCTGGCATCTCCGGTATCGATTCCGAGGAGGATTCTGTCATCCTGCACCGGATCTATCGCAATCTTGACGGATTCAACTGTCCGATCCGTTGCCTGAACGATGCGGAAATGACCCATTATACCGTCACCGGCGGTGTTGGTGTGCTGGTCATCTCCGGCACCGGTTCGATCGCATACGGTGTCAACGAAAAAGGAGAATCCGCACGTGTTGGCGGTTGGCTGTTCTCTATCTTCAGCGATGAAGGCTCCGGTCAGTATATCACCCGCAAAGCATTGGCTCACTATTCCCGCTATCTCGACGGATGCTATGAACATACCGAGTTGATCGACTTGATCGAAGAACGCGTCGGAAAACTCGGCAGAAAAGGCCTGATGGAATTTGCAACGGCGATCGCAACCCCGCCTTGGGAACTTCCATCCCTCTCCATCGAGGTCAACAAAGCTGCGGATAACGGTAATGTCTATGCCGCAGAGATCTTAAAGGATGCTGCAGTACAGACCTCT
>JBGUUN010000101.1:0-4186 GCA_045133555.1 Oscillospiraceae bacterium | reverse complement strand
GCTGCCGGTAAAATGCCGCAGGAGCCCGCAGTCGGGGATGCAACGATACGTCCCATTGCCGCATTGTATTCCGATACCGCAAGCGCTTTTTCGATCGCGGATGCAATGACGCCGCCGCAAAGCGTTTTGCCTTTTTGAATCTGGCATAATAATTTGTAGGCATCGCCGCCGGTCAAGCCGCTTTGCGAACGAATGCCCGGTTTGCTGCCTTCGATGACCGATTCGCTCATGACCGTTAATCTGCGGTCCATCTCCGCAAATAATTTCTCCGCAGGGATCTCCATGCTCATCGACTGCTGCAGCAATACCAGTTCGCTGATCTTACTGCCATTGTTGATTGCCGCTTCCACCAATTCGCGGACCGACATGTATTTCGATTGTTCCATAACTCCCTCCGTTATACGATCGGCTTAGCCAACGGTTTTAATAAAATGGCATGACGGACATGCTTGATCTGCACCAAACCTTTTGCAAGATCCGGTTTGATCTCGCCCTCAAGCTCGATGGTCATAACAGCCGTACCGCCTTTGGATTCACGTGCCAATCGGAAATTGCAGATGTTGATGTCTCGCTCGCTGACATAGGTCGTGACCGCCGCAATGGTGCCCGGCATATCCTTGTGCAGAACGATCAGGGTCGCATACTGACCCGAAATGGAGACCTCCATGCCGTTGATGCGTTCAATGAGGATCTCGCCGCCGCCGACCGATGCACCCATGACTTCTACCTGCTGGCCGGATGCACCGGTTAAGGTCACACGTGCGGTGTTAGGATGCGCGTCCTCGAAATATCCGGTCTTGATGTCGATCGCAACGCCTGCATTTTTAGCGTGTTCAAAGCTGTCGCGGATGCGTACGTCGTCGGTATCCATACCCAAAATGCCTGCAACGATCGCTTTGTCGGTACCGTGACCGCGATAGGTTTTCGCAAACGAACCGTGGAAAACGATCTCAGTTTTGATCGCTTTGGAATCAAGCAGGGAATAGGCAACCTTACCGATGCGGCAGGCACCGGCTGTATGGGAAGAAGAAGGCCCGATCATGACCGGACCGATGATATCAAAACAGTTCATAAATTTCCTCCGTAGTCTTACTTCCTTTATCATACCATATCCGACCGATTTTGGCAAGAAGAATTATTGTCCGACAGATGATCTCATCTGAATTTGAGAGGATTACAAGTATCCTGTCGAATCCATGAAAATTGGCTCACTTTTATGAATTTTACGTAAACCCCTTGCAAAAGATTAAAAAATATGGTATAGTATTACCATAACTATAAAGCCGCTTGTTTGTTTTTTAATTTGTGAGGAGATTAGGATATGATTTATGTAATGAGTGATCTTAACGGCCATCTGGATCAGTTTAACGAAATGCTTCAGAAGATTCGATTCCGTAACCGTGATGAGCTTTACCTGCTGGGTAATATCATCGACTGCGGTCCTCAGCCGATTCCGCTGTTAATGGATCTGATGATGCGCGAGAATGTATACCCGATTATCGGTTACCGTGAGTACCGTTTTCTCAAATGCTTTAAGGATATCCCGTCAGATGTTACCATGAAAGATCTGCCGGGTGTTATGACCCCGCAGCAGCTTGCGCTTCTTTCCGAATGGGTGAAAGACGGCGGTAATTCGACCCTGACACAGTTTATGGAGCTGGAAGCGGAGGACCGTGAGGCGATCATCGATTATCTTTCCGAATCGGCTTGCTATGATGTGGCGGAAAGCTGTAATAAAGAATATCTGCTGACCGGCGGCGGTATCAAGGATTATACCCCGGGCACCGATCCGGAGGAGTATGAGGCAGAAGCTTTCTTGGAAGAACTTTCCGCAGAAGAACTGCAAAGCTGGGAAGAAGATCGCATCCTGGTGTTCGGACGTATGCCGGTGACCGAATTAAAGGACGGCGAGAGCGGCGTGGTCTATTTCGGTGACAGCTATGTCGGTATTAACTGCGATATTGCAAACGGCGGCAGACTCGGCTGCCTGCGCCTGGGTGACGAGCAGGATTTCTATGTCGATTGATATATTTTGCATAGAATTTTTGCGTATCTTTGGCAAGAATGCTATTTGACATTTTGAGCCGGATGTGATACAATAACAGATGATAATGAAAGATGTTGACGGAGAGAGTACCGTTTGTGCGAAAACTTTCAGCGAGTCGGGGAGAGTGTAAGCCCGATAGGAGTAGCAGAATGGGAAGATCACTCCCGAATCGCAGGACTGAAGTTTCTTTCAGTAGGTTCTGCCGGAATCCTGCCGTTATACGGGGCGCATATAGAGGTATGTTTGAATCGGTGGTTATAAACGAAGTTTAGAATTTTATGCTTCGTCCTGTTCATGCGGGACGAAGCTTTTTTGTTTTGAAGGAGGGTTTTGACATGTACAATAAGGTTTCGACCAGTATGGATTTTGTCAAGCGCGAAAAAGAAGTTGAGCAGTTCTGGAAAGATAACGGTATCTTCCAAAAAAGTATCGATCTGAGAAAACAGGGTAAAGAGTATACCTTCTATGACGGTCCGCCGACCGCAAACGGTAAACCGCATATTGGTCACGTTCTGACCCGTGTTATCAAGGATATGATCCCGCGTTACCGCACCATGAAAGGCTGCATGGTACCGCGTAAAGCAGGTTGGGATACCCACGGTCTGCCGGTTGAGCTGGAAGTTGAGAAGCTGCTTGGCCTCGACGGTAAAGAGCAGATCGAGCAGTACGGTTTAGAGCCGTTCATCGAAAAATGTAAAGAAAGCGTCTGGAAATATAAAGGTATGTGGGAGGATTTCTCCGGTACCGTAGGTTTCTGGGCTGATATGGATAACCCGTACGTTACCTATCATAACGACTTTATCGAGTCCGAGTGGTGGGCATTAAAACAGATCTGGGATAAAAAGCTGCTGTATAAGGGCTTCAAGATCGTTCCGTACTGCCCGCGCTGCGGCACCCCGCTGTCCAGCCATGAGGTAGCACAGGGCTATAAAGATGTCAAAGAGCGCTCTGCGATCGCTCGCTTCAAAGTAAAAGGCGAGGATGCATTCATCTTAGCTTGGACCACCACTCCGTGGACCCTGCCGTCCAACGTAGCACTCTGCGTTAACCCGGATGATACCTATGTAAAAGTAAAAACCGCTGACGGCTATACCTATTATCTGGCAGATGCACTCTGCGAGAAAGTTTTAGGCGGCGAACAGCCGACCGCTCCGTATGAAGTTTTAGAGTCCTTCCCGGGCACCAAACTTGAGTACATGGAGTATGAGCCGCTGCTCGACTGCGCAGTTTCTACCTGTGAGAAACAGAGAAAGAAAGCATTCTTCGTCACCTGTGACCGCTATGTAACCATGTCCGACGGTACCGGCGTTGTTCATATCGCACCGGCATTCGGTGAGGACGACGCAAAAGTCGGCAGAAACTATGATCTGCCGTTTGTACAGTTGGTTGACGGTTCCGGTCATATGACCAAAGAGACCCCGTACGAAGGCGTGTTCTGTAAAGATGCGGATAAACTGGTGCTGACCGATCTGGAAAGCAAAGGCTTACTGTTCTCCGCACCGAAATTCGAGCATAGCTATCCGTTCTGCTGGCGCTGCGATACTCCGCTGATCTACTATGCAAGAGAGTCCTGGTTCATCAAGATGACCGCTGTGAAGGACGATCTGATCCGCAATAACAACACCGTTAACTGGATTCCGGAATCCATCGGTAAAGGCCGCTTCGGCGACTGGCTGGAAAACGTACAGGATTGGGGCGTTTCCCGTAACCGTTACTGGGGTACTCCGCTCAACATCTGGGAGTGTGAATGCGGTCATCAGCATGCGATCGGCAGCATTGAGGAATTAAAATCCATGTCCGATAATTGCCCGGATACCGTTGAGCTGCACCGTCCGTATATCGATGCGGTAACCATCACCTGTCCGGAGTGCGGCAAACAGATGAAACGTGTTCCGGAGGTAATCGACTGCTGGTTTGACTCCGGTGCGATGCCGTTTGCACAGCATCACTATCCGTTTGAGAACAAAGATCTGTTTGAGGCACAGTTCCCGGCAGACTTCATTTCCGAGGCAGTTGACCAGACCCGTGGTTGGTTCTACTCTCTGCTTGCAATCTCCACCTTGTTATTCAACAAGGCTCCGTATAAAAACGTTATCGTTTTAGGTCACGTTCAGGACGAAAACGGTCAGAAGATGTCCA
>JBGUUN010000100.1:0-2025 GCA_045133555.1 Oscillospiraceae bacterium | reverse complement strand
CTTGCCGTGTTCACTGATGCGCTTTTTGCTCACTTCCATATTCTCGTTGAGCGAATCGATCGAGCAGTTCAGCTTGGTAATGCTGGTGTTCAGTTTCACGATCGGCGTGGTCACGCTGATGCCGAACCCGACCAGCGCAATAAGCCCCACTACAATTTCCCATGTCATACTTTCGCCACCTCCTCGGTCAGGATTTGAAATACATGCAATCTGTACACCTTCCTTTCATGTGTTTTGAATCACCTTACATATTCACGGATCAGGTAAGCTCTTGACCTGTATAATCTATCCATTTGAAATCATGCATGATCGCGGGCTTGCCGTTGTAAAAGATCTTCATCCCCTCAAAGCAGCCGTTCAGCTTATAAAAAGTGCCGTAAGTGGAATCCGTGAACGTCGTCACTTCCGGCAAAGCGGTATAGTCCTTGCCGTTCATGCTCTCAAAATAAACGGTTTTTGCATCTGCTTCACAGATGGGAGCGCAGAAGAAGACCCCGTTCGGTACCTTCCCGTACGGCGCGGTCATAATACTTCCGCGTTCCGATATATTCCGATACATCCACTCGCCGTCTGCATCGTCAATGTATATCGGATACTCCACATCATTAAACACATTGTTCTCAAACACAATGTTTCTCAAAGAGAGCTTTCGAACATTTTCTTCCGAAACATCCTGCACCACAACACCGAATTTCGTGTATGTGCCGTCTGCGTTTTTCATTTCGTCGTCCGCGTTCGTAAAACTGTGCATATATGTTTGCGATACCCAATGGAAGAAACACGAAACGAATCGCAACGGTGTGGGCGCTATTGTCTCTTCGTCATTCTCATAGTCGTTGAGCTCAGCTCTGACGATGCGCCAAAAAATTTCAAATGTGCAGCCGAGGAATACCGTATCGGAGTAGTTGCAGGTCTGGTAATGACAGCCGTCTTCGTCCTCATACAGTACCGGGCAGATCGCATCCTTGAAAAAATCAAAATAGCAATTTTCGATCACCGATGCCGTAAATGCGGTTGACAATACGAAAACGGACGGATTTTTGCTCGGCGCACCGTTTACATAGCAGTTCACGATACTGCTGTCGGTTATGCCTGCGGAAGTCCATGTCCTATCGTTATCGCCTTCGCATATAAACGCTTTGCCGATCCCGAAGAATGTTGAATTGCTGATGATTGCCCTGTCGCACATTCCGCCGTATATCGCATAGCCGAAGTTTGCAACGGTACATTGCTCGATCATGCCGTTACTGTTTCGGATATTTTTCAACCACGCATACCCGCCGTCCGCATCCGCGGAGATAAATTGCATGTTGCGCAGGCAGATGTTGTATTCCTCCTCGTAGCCGTCATCGTTTGTACCGTCCAAGAAGTCCGCTCCGCACATAATATATCCGCGCTCTGCAGTTATATATGCCGTTGCATTGGCAAACCCCTGCACGGTATACGTGAAGATGTCTTTATCCAGCTTGATGGGCGCAGAAAGATAATATTTTTTATTACCGATCAGGATCGTTTTCCCTGCACTGGCGTTAAAACAAGCTTGAAATGCCGCATGATCGTCCGTCGTGCCGTCTCCGACAGCTCCGAACATTTCCGGCGTGATAAACCCAAGATCGTTCGTTCGGTATTTCAGCTCCGTGTGCCCGGAATACGGAGAATATTCCAAAGGAACACCGTATCCCGCATATTCGCAGATCATACGTTCGCCGTATGCAGCAGACGACGACACCGACGCGCGTATATACGATACGCCATCCGGTACGGTGTACGGTTTGTGGTTGCCTCCGTTATCGCTGCTGATCAGTTTTTTGGTCGCATCAAAATTCGCGCAGTAGAGCATATAACCGGGATAGCAGTACGTGTCCCCGATCGCACCGAGATAAAACGAATAGGTCTTTCCCGCCTCTACCTTGATATAATCCGTAAGCATATAGCTATCGTGATCTTTTACTGCACCCGTTCCGGTCATGATCTTTCCCGGCGTGCAGGTCGTAATATCCAGCATATTGATGCCGTCGGCAATAG
>JBGUUN010000099.1:0-12771 GCA_045133555.1 Oscillospiraceae bacterium | reverse complement strand
GCCATCGTTGATCGCAAACGGGCAGACACCGCCCACCGCATGACCGATCAATTCTACCGCCTCATCCGGGGATAACATCTTGGCTTTGGCACCAAACTGCGCTTTGTATTTTGCGTTATCCACCTTCGCATCACCCGCAGCCACAACTAAAATCGCTGCACCGTTTACCGTAAAGGAAAGCGATTTTGCAATGCGCTTGCCTTCGCAGCCCAATGCCGCAGCCGCAAGCTCTACCGTCGCACTCGATACCTCAAATTCCAAAACTCTGTTTTCCATTCCCTTTTTTGCAAAAAATGCCTTGACCTTTTCGATCGCCATAATATGCTCCTCCTTATTTTAAGACCACCGCAGTCGGTGCGGTCTCTTGGATTCTCTTTCTCTCTTTTAAGCTGCCGTTTTCCATCATCTCAAAAATCACCAGCTCATCCGAGC
The DNA here is from genome assembly GCA_045133555.1 of Oscillospiraceae bacterium. Classification (GTDB taxonomy): domain Bacteria; phylum Bacillota; class Clostridia; order Oscillospirales; family Ruminococcaceae; genus JAHHTP01. Next base: position 12,339 of record JBGUUN010000099.1, on the reverse strand, counting down.
CCTGATTGGCAACGATCAGATACGGCTCACAGAGGGCAAAATAACGCGGACAGTTTCCGCCGCAGTCATAGCTTTGCAGACCCGACAGCACGCCATCCCTGACATCGCAGCAAACGATTTTATTCTCACCGCGCACCGAACCGTATACTTTACTTTCATCGGCATTCAATGCGATATGCGCAAAGGTATTTTCCTCTTTCAGCGGTACGGTTTCGACCGAGCAAATCGGGTTCATGCCTTCCGTTTCAAAGCCGTACATCCGAATATCCAGCTCGCCGCCGGCAAAATAATATTTCTCATCTTTGGTAAAGCAACCCAAACGGATACCGGTGACATTGCCGTCTTTTTTGAAGTCAAAAACCTGCTCCATATCCGATGCACACGCCGTACCGGAAAGGATCTTTTCGACGGCTATGCGATAGATCCCGTCACACCCGAGCTCACAGATATAGCAGTATCCACCCGCAAAAGTCGAAGAATGGGTGTGCTGCGAAGCCTGGCGGCGCTGTAAATTGCCGCTGCCGGAAAACGGATGACGGTATAAAAGTTCCCCGAAGGTGCCGTCTTTTTGCAGTGCATAAAACGCTATACTGCCGGAAGAATAGTTGGATACCGCAAGCAGCTTTGCATCCGGCGATAAAGCCAGATGGCACGGGTCATCGCCAAGCGAATCCACCGTACAAAGCAGCTTCTCCACGCCGTTTTCGGTCACAGAATAGCATTGTACCGCACCGTTTTTCGTTTCATTCACGCAATACAATACCTTTTTATTCGGATGCAGCAAAAGCCAGGACGGATTGACCGGACCGTAAAAAATCCGCTTTTGCAGCGTATCGGTATCGGAATCCCATTCATAATAGGAGATCCCTCTTTCTTCATCTCCCGGAGCGTATCCCGTCGCGGTATATCCGCCGGTATAAAATGCCAAATTCATATGCTCTCCCCCTTTTTGTAAAACCATTATAGCATACCCTGCTTTGAAATACAACAAAAATCCGCTTCCTTTTCGGGGAAGCGGATCTTTCTTTTGATCATCGGTTATTTTACCGTAACATAGCGCCATGCACCGTAGTTGACCGTGCCGTCGGCACGTACCGTAAAGGAGCGAACCGCATATTTCGCACCCTTATCCGCGAGTTTTACTTTATAACTCTTGGAGGTGGTCACAGCAACCTTTTTGTATTTTGCGGCCTGCTTGTCATATTTATAGACCTGGTAGCCGGCGGTTGCGGCAGAGCCTTCCCATTTGAGCTTATAATGCGAATAGTACTCCTCGCTGCGCAGATTCCATACCGCATACGGGGTCAGATTGTTGATCTGGGATTTGTGATGTCCGTACTCTTTGGCATATAACCACGCTCTGGAATTTTTGGTGGTGATGATGATCTGATTGGATGCCGGATAGCCGGAAATCTCTTTTACGGCAGCCGGAATAACGATCGCTTTCAGATGATCCGAGCTGCCATGCTGCAGCGAACTGAAATTGACGCTCTTGACCGTTTTCGGTACCACATAGGTCATGGATTTTTTGCCCGGCGGATAATAAAGGATCTCGGTCGCTTTTTTGTTGAGCAATACACCGTCGATCGAGGTAAAGTATGCGTTTTGCTCATCCGCGGTCAGCGATTCAAGCTTCTTACAGCCCCAGAAAGCATTGCCGATCTTTTCAACATTTTTCGGAATATGCAAAGTGGTGAGTGCGGTGCAGTTTTCAAATGCCCAATGATCCAGATGGATCAGCGATTCCGGTAAGATCACCTCTGTAAGACTTTCACAGGCATAAAAGGCGCTGCTGCCGATCACGGTAATGCCTTCCCTCAGTTCGATGGAAGTAAGCGATTTACATCTGCCGAACAGATTGGACGGGATCTCGGTCAAACCGCATGGCAGCTTGAATTCTGCCAAGGAGGAACAACCGTAAAATACACCGCTGTCAAGAGCTGCCGCGGTATTCGACATATCGACCGCCGTCAGCGACTTACAGTTTTCGAATGCCCAGTTTCCGATCTTTGCCAGATATTTCGGGAACTTGATCTCTTTGAGCGCTTTGCAGTTATAAAATGCCATTTGACCGATCGATTTCAGGTTTTCCGGCAGCTTGACCGATTCCAGTACGGTGCAGCCCGAAAATACAGAATCCTGCAGATGGGCGACATTTTTCGGGATCACGATCGAGGTAAGGCTTCTGCAGTTATAAAACGCATTCGCACCGAGCGTTTTGAGTGCGGTCGGCAGCTTGATGGATTCCAGTCGGTGACAGCTTTGGAATGCCGAGCGGCCGATGGTGGTAACACCGTTTGGGATCTTCAGCTCTTTGAGCGAAGCACAGGCTGCAAATGCCTCTGCCTGGATCTTTTTCACGCTGTCCGGAATGGTGACCTTCTCAAGCGAAGTACAGCTGGAAAAGGTGTTGGAATCGATGATGGTGATACCGTCCGGGATCACGATTTCCTTGAGCGAAGCACAGCGTCCGAACGCACGCTTACCGAGTTTTTCCAGACCTTTCGGCAGGGTGATCTCCTCGAGTGCACCGCAGCCGCGGAACGAACTGGTACCGATGCGCTTGACACCGTCCGGAATATTGACGGTTCTTAATGCGGTACACTCCGCAAAGGCATAGTTATAAAATTCGGTGATCGTATCCGGCAGCACGACCTCTTTTAACTGATCGTACTCCTCGAACATCTTAAATCCGACCGCAGTGAATCCGTCACCGAGGATGACCTTCTTGGTCTCATCCTTATAATCCTCCCACGGCAGGTCACGCTCGTTGTAATCAAACTCCGCCGGAACATAACCCGCTACATCCAGCTGCAGCTCACCTTTTTCCAGATCGATCTCCCAGAAAAAGGTACCCACAGCGGTATTGCCGTCATCCGACGCGTAAACAAATTTGTACTCTCCCCCTGCCGTTTTCTGCGGCTCGACCTCCTCATAAGGTTCATTCGGTACCGTATCTGCCGATACCATTCCCCACGGGAGCAGCAGTGCGGCTGCAGAAAGCATAAAACCAATGCTTTGTTTTTTCCATTGTTTCATCGGAAAAAACCTCCTTTCTATCGCTTTACTATCTAATTCGCAATTACAAACAGAAATAATGGGGATAAATGGAGGTTTTATAACATTTATTTCATAAAATTAAAAAAATTGTTTTTCAAAACAAAAAACGCCTGTCAAATAACAGGCGTTTTCGGTTTTACGGCTGATCGATCCTTCGCAGCACCGCTTCACGCAATAAATTCGGGTCTGCTCTGCCGCCGGAAAGTTTGAGTGCCTTTCCGATGATCGCCTGTACGGCCGCAGTTTTTCCCGCACGATATGCCGCGACCGATTTCGGATCGGAAGCGATCGCCTCTGCGGCAAAGCCGTCCAACACCGCCGGATCGGTGACCAGCAGCAGCTCCTGTTCCTTAACGTAGACCTCCGGGTCAAAATCCTTCTCCCACAGCGCTTCGATCACCTTTCGTGCCGCTGCATTGTTGATCCTGCCGTCATCGAGCAGAATGCAGACTGCCGCAAGCCTTTGCGCTGCCATCGGGACCAGCGCATCCTCGGACAGTTTGGACAAGACCTGCGATAAAAGCAGTTTCGCAGCCGTCTTTGCGGATGCACCGCAGCCTACCACAGCCTCAAAATATTCGGCGGTCTGCGGCAGCTCGCAAAGCTGCGTACAATAGGTGTCCGAAAGACCGAATTCTTCTTTATACTGTTTTTTGCGCTGCTGCGGCAATTTCGGGATCGCTTCGCACAATGCCGTAATCTCTTCCTTTTCCACCCATACCGGCTTAAGATCCGGCTCAGGGAAATAGCGGTAATCCGCTGCATTCTCTTTATCGCGCATCGAAAGGGTCTTGCCGGTGCTTTGATCATAGCGTCTGGTTTCCTGTACCACCTTACCGCCCGATTCGATCAGCTCCACCTGTCGTGCAAATTCGTATTCGATCGCCTTGCCGATAAAGGTAAAGCTGTTTAGGTTCTTCATTTCAGTACGGGTACCGAGGGGTTTCTCCCCTTTTTTACACACCGACAGATTGACATCGCAGCGCAGAGAGCCTTCGTTCATCTTACAGTCGGATACGCCTGCATATAACATCAGACTGCGCAGCGTTTTGACATATTCCTTCGCCTGCTCGGCATCGGATATCTCCGGCTCGGATACGATCTCGATCAGCGGCACACCGCAGCGGTTGCAGTCGATGAGGGTGCCAAGCGTCGGGTCATGGATCAGCTTGCCCGCATCTTCTTCCAGATGAATGCGGGTGATGCCGATGCGTTTGACGCCTGCTTTGGTGTCGATCTCAAGATAACCGTTTTTACAAAGCGGATATTCAAACTGTGTGATCTGGTAGGCTTTGGGCAGATCGGGATAGAAATAGTTTTTCCGGTCAAACCTCGAATAGGACATGATCTCGCAGTTTAATACCGCGCCTGCCTTGATGCCGTATTCCACCGCTTTTTTATTCAAGACCGGCAGCGCACCCGGCATTCCGGTACAGACCGGACAGCATTGACTGTTTTGCGGCGCACCGAATGCAGTTGAACAGCCGCAGAAGATCTTGCTTTCGGTCTTTAACTCCACATGGATCTCCAGACCGATGACCGGCTCATATTGTTTTAAGATCTCTTTGGATATCATCGCACTACCCTCATCTTCCTGTTTGACAGATCCGATCTGCCTGTTTGATCAGCATATCTTCCGAAAACGGCCTGCCGATGAACTGCATACCGACCGGCAGCGCATCCGCCTCTAACAGTGGGACCGATATTGCCGGCAAACCCGCAAGACTTGCCGGTACGGTGCAAAGATCGGATGCGTACATCTCTGCCGCCTGCCATTTTTTGCTGCCAAGCGGCATCGAAACGGTCGGTGCGGTCGGGGTCAGGATCATGTCATACCGTGACAGCACCGCATCAAACTCTGCTTTGATCTTTTGTTTGACCGCTGCTGCCTTCTTATAATATGCATCGTAATGTCCTGCGGACAAAACGTAATTTCCCATCAGGATGCGGCGCTTGACCTCCGCACCGAATCCCTCGCTGCGGGAACGTGCGATCAGATCATTGACATCGCGGTATTCTTCGGTGCGGTGTCCGTAGCGCACACCGTCAAAACGTGCAAGATTTGCAGCCGCTTCCGCACAGGCGATGACATAATACGCCGCAAGGGCCGATTTTGTCATCGGCATTGAGATCGGCTCAACACGGTATCCGCAGCGCTCCATCTGCTCTGCCTGCCGTAAAATCGCCTCACGCACCCGCTTTGAAACACCGTCGGCATACAGATATTCCTCCGGAAGTGCCGCTTTGAGCTGGGTCGGATACGATACATCCGCTTTGGGGAGTTCGACCGAGGTGGCATCCGCTGCGTCCTTTCCTGCCAGGACGTCATACAGTAGTTTGATATCGGCAGGGGAATTTCCCAGAATGCCCACCGTATCCATTGACGGTGCAAACGACACCAATCCGCTGCGGGAGATGCTGCCGTAGGTCGGCTTGAGACCGAAAATACCGCAGAATGCCGCCGGTGTGCGCACCGATCCGCCGGTATCGCTGCCAAGTGCGATCGGCGTAAGTCCCTCTTTTACCGCAGCCGCACCGCCCGAGGAGGATCCGCCCGGTACATACAGCTTCCCATCGGTATGGCAAAATGCAGCCGCTGTAAATGCCGTGTTTTCGCCGGTCGAGCCCATACCGAACTCGTCCATATTGTTCTTGCCAAGCAGGATCATACCCGCATCTTTGAGGCATTTGACCGCATGCGCATCGTAAGGCGGGATGAAATCCGCAAGCATTTTCGAGCCGCAGGTGGTCTTTACCCCCAAGGTGCAGAGATTGTCCTTGACCGAAAACGGAATACCGGCAAGCGGATGCAGTTTTTCTCCCGCGATACGCATTGCATCGATCTCTTTGGCGCGCTGCAATGCCGCTTCATCGTTCACGTTCAAAAAGGTATGCAGATGCTTTGCTTTCTCGATCCGATCCAGAAAGAAAGCAGTCAGTTCATATGCACTGTGCTGCTTTTGCTGCAGTGCTGTACCCAATTCAGACAGTCCGACCTTATTCATGCTCCACCTCACCCAGTGTCACACGGTAAAAACCGTCTTTGACAAGCGGCGCTGCCGCAAGCAGCAGCTCACGTTCGACAGATGTTCTGACGGTATCCGCCCGCAACGTCTGCAGCGTACTCCCATTTATCTCAAAACCTTCCTGTGCGGACAGTTCTTGTTTTGTGATCTCATCCACGAATTCCAGCATCCGTGCAAGTTCATGCTGTGCATCGGCAGCTTCCGCTTCACTCAGATACAACGCGGAAAGTTCTGCCAGACGTTTGATCTCCATCGGTCATCAACCTTCTTTCTTTGACACTTCCCTTACATTATAAAAGATAGATCTGCCTTTGTCAACGAAGGGGGATGGGGACTAAAAGTAAATTTTTTTACAAAATTTAAAAATACCCTTGGTTTTTTCTCAATAATATAGTATAATGGATGTATCTCTTGGTGTTTTGGCATGAAAAACATCAAACCGCAACAAGAAAGGATCCCTACCATGAGCCGTGAAACCATTCAGGAAACATTTTTAGATTATTGTAAAAACCAAGATATTTCCGCGGAGGAGATCAACAACCCTTCCGCTTTTTTCAACAACCCGACGGTAAAAGCATTGACCGACGAGATGGACAAGGATAAAGCATACGCTGAAGAAGTACTCGTATTTATCGCAAAAGAGCTCAAAACCATGCTGCCGTACCGCGCATGTTTAAGCGCATTTTTCATCGGTTTATACGGTGAGCGCGGTGTTTCCAGCATTTACGCTGACCGTGACCTGCTTGATTACTTCGACGGTGCGATCAAATACGTTATGCAGTTTGTTGTCGGCCTGGCAAAACAAGCCGGTGTCCGTCAGCTGACACCGAATATCATCACCCAGATCTTCAGCCACATCGATGTTGAGAAGATGACCAAAGCAAATCCGCAGCTCATTCAGATCATCAAAGGTCTGACCACCCTGTGCACCGGTGTTATGAGCCGTATCTCCCAGAGCCGCCCGATGCGCGGTTATCTGCGTGAGACCAAAGTCGGCCCGGTATGTCTGATGCTCAGCCCGGTATTCCCGGCTGCAGGCTATGTCAGCGCACTGCTTGATCTTGTAGAGCAGCAGCAGGTATTGGTACTGTTCCCGAACTATAAGATCGGCTTCGATGTTACTGTTGAGGAGATCGACTCCAACTTCTCGATGTTCAGCTTATTACAGATCGAGCTGGCAAAAGAAGGCTATATGGGTAAACTGGGCTTACCGCACTTTACCTATAATGGGGATGCGGCAAAAGCATTAAACCGTGAGGTACCGTTTAACGAGCTGCCGAATCCGCTGCCGGATCTTGCTGCATTCAACTACTATACCCTCCATCCGATCATCAAGGCAGGCCGCGGCAAATATCAGCTGGATACCGACTACATCTGCGACGGTAAGGAAAAACTGGATGCACTGGGCACCTTGGACGGCAGACATATCCTGCTTGCGGATAAAATGACCGTGAAACAGACCTGGGCGAACGCTGCCGTATACGGCATTCACCCGAATCAGCATCCGAAGCTGACCATCAACCGCGTTCTTCCGAAAGAGGAATACGAGAAATGGGTCGATATGGTCGAGGAGATCGGTGCTTACAAACACTTAAACGACGCTGACGAAGAAGAATGATCTTCATACATAAAAAAAGACCACCCGAAATCGGGTGGTCTTTTCCTTTTACTCCACGATCACATATTTCTCGCGAATTTCCTTTTCTCTCGGAACATAGTCCGCAGCCGGTTTGCCTAAAGCAAGCGAGCCAACCGGGATATAACCTTCCGGTACACCCCATGCTTTGGAAACCGCTTTGCCCTCTTCGGTCAAAAAGCCTACCTTGACACAGTTGACCCAGCAGCTGCCCAGTCCGATGGAATGTGCCGCAAGCATCATATTCTGCATCGCAAGCGAAGCATCTTTTACAGGATCGGCACCGCTTGGATCGGTAAATACCACGATCACGGTCGGAGCCGCATAAAACGGATCCAGATCCGGTGCAAAGCCGCAGGCGTCGGCACAGACCCTACGGATAGCCGCAATGCCTTCCTCCTTCTGTACCGCAGCAAAAAACCAAGGCTGCTGGTTCTTTGCCGACGGTGCGTGCAGCCCCGCATCCAGCACCTGCAGCAGTGCGTTTCGTTCTACCTGCTCTGCGTCAAATTTTCTCACACTTCTTCTTTCATACATGTTGCGAATGGCTTCGTTCATAAATTTCCCCTCCGTTTTTTATCTATAATAGGATCACAAAAGATTCCTTGATCCTTTTTTCGCGCTTTTTATAATCCGGCAGGATCTTCTCCACCTCGTTCCAGAATGCACTCGAATGATCCATATGCCGTAAATGGCAAAGCTCGTGCACCAAAACATAGTCGATACATTCTTTAGGCAGCATCACGGTGCGCAGACTCAAATTGATCCGCTTCTTACCGCTGCAGGATCCCCATCTGGTTTTTGCAGAATTGATCTTGACCGACTGATAGGAAAATCCGTATGCCGCGGCAAGCTGCTCTAAGCGTTTTGGCAGATATTCCTTTGCCACCTTGCGATAGATCTCGGTCAAACAGGCAACACGGTCATTTTTCGGCAGATACAAAACACCCTCATTGTAATAAGCATGATTCCCCTTGGAATCCGCAAGGGTCAAAAGCTGTCCGAACAGCGGTGCTTTCGCACCGTCGGAAAAGGTATCCGAAAATCTTGCCTTCTGTTTATCCGATGCTTTGATGATCCAATCGCGATGCTTTTGCAAAATCGTTTCCACCTCGCGCACCGGCATATGCCTTGGAATCCGAAGCTCCACCGAGCCGTCGTGCAGCACCTTGATCGCATAGGTCTTGCGGTCGGCAGGGATCACCTCGACCGCGATATTGGTTCCTTTTATCAGCGGCATCAGATCTTAAGCAGCATACTGCACCAGCCGTTTTCTTCCAGACGCTTCAAAACGGTCAGTCCCGATGCAACCAAAGCTTCCATGACCTCATCCGCACGGGTGTCGATGATGCCGGATACGATCAGCTTGGTGTTCTCGTGCATGAATAACTGTACGGTCTCGGATAAGCGGATGATAACGTCCGCAACGATGTTCGCACAGATGACATCGAATTTGCCGTTTACCTGATCGACCAGATCGCCGCAGAGGAATTTGCAGTTTTCCTCTACCGCATTCAGCTCTGCGTTCTCGCCCGCAATCTTGACCGCAACCGGATCGATGTCCACACCGAATGCATTCTTCGCACCGAGTTTTAATGCGGTGATCGCCAAAATACCCGAACCGGTACCGATATCCAGTACCGTTTCCTCACCCTGCACCACTTCTTCGAGCAGTTTCATGCAAAGACGGGTGGTCTCGTGTGAACCGGTACCGAATGCAAGACCCGGATCCAGCGTTACCTGTACCTCATGTTCTTTGAGTTCTACCTTCTCCCATACCGGGCAAACCACCAGACGCTCACCGATCTTCTGCGGATGGTAGTATTTTCTCCACGCATTCGACCAATCCTCCTCGGCGATGTCGCCGAACGAAAGCTCCAAGCTGCCCAGATCCACAAGCGGATTCTGTGCACGCAGCTCATCAAAGCCTGCTTTTACGGTACGCAGCGTTTCCATGCCGGTCAGATTGTCCTCTAAATAAATAACGATCGCGGTCGGCTCTTTGGTTTTCTCCATTAAGCTCTCTTCCACATAGTCCCAATGGATGGTGGTGTCGGTCAAAAAGTCATTAAAATCATTGGCATCCTCGATCGCAAAGCCGGTGATGCCGCAGGTTACAAGATAACCGCTGACGATATCGATCGCTTCGGTCGTCGTATAGATTCGGATCTCTTTCCAGTTCATAACAGTTCCTCCCATAAGTATTCTTAATATCATTATAGCATATTTTGTATCAAAAGCAAAGCTTATTGCATTTTTTCACGTTATTTTTTATCTAAGACTGGACAAGCGTAAAAAAATCAAGTATAATGAAGTAAAGTATTCATTACGGAAAGGAAGCCGTATGCCAAAGAAAACCATCGAAATGTTCACCGACGGTGCCTGCTCGGGCAATCCGGGACCGGGTGGCTGGGGAACGATCCTGCGCTATCGCGGCGTGGAAAAAGAACTTTGCGGCGGAGCGTCCGCCACCACCAATAACCGTATGGAACTCACCGCCGTGATCGAGGGATTAAAAGCCCTGAAAGAAAGCTGTGAGGTCATCATCACAAGCGACTCCAAATATGTCATCGACGCCATCACCCTCGGATGGGCAAAAAAATGGAAAGCCAACGGCTGGAAGCGCGGAAAAAATCAGCCTGCCCTCAACCCGGATCTTTGGGATGAGCTTTTAACCCTGCTTGAAAAACACGATGTCACCTTCAACTGGATCAAAGGACATGCAGGACACGCAGAAAACGAACGCTGCGATAAAATGGCTGTCGCGCAATCACAGAAATATAAATTATGATCTACCTTGATAACGCAGCGACCACACCGCTGCATCCGGATGTTCTTGCCGCAATGCTCCCCTTTCTGACCGAGCAGTACGGCAACCCAAACAGCCTGCACCGTGCAGGCAAAAAGGCCGCCGCCGCGGTCCAAAACGCCAAAGAGCAGCTTGCCGCGGCACTGCACTGCTCTGCCGGACAGATCATCTTTACTTTAGGCGGAAGCATGGCAAACAACCTTGCCTGTCATACCGCCGTGACCTATCTGCAGAATAAACTGCATCGCCCGATCTCCTGCTTTACCACCGCCATCGAACACAGCTCGATGCTTGCTGTGATGAAGCTGCAGCCAAACTGCAAAATCGGTGCGGCAGACGGTAACGGTTTTCTTACCGAATATCCGGACAGTACCGTTGACTTTGCATCGGTCCAGTTTGCAAATAACGAGCTGGGCAGCATCCAGGATATGGTGTCTGTCGCTTCCGACTGTAAAAAGAAAAATATTCTGCTGCATACCGATGCGGTACAGGCATTCAGTCAGATCCCGATCGATCTGTCCGTGCTGCCTGTGGATATGCTCTCGCTGTCTGCCCATAAATTCATGGGACCGAAAGGCGTCGGCGCACTGTTTGTACGCGACCCGCGTATGCTTTCTCCGTTTATCCACGGCAACAATCGCCTTTCCCCGATCGCAGGGACCGAAAACGTTGCCGGCATCGTCGGACTGGGTGCCGCAGCAGAACTTGCTCATAAAAATTTGCAGCAGAATATGCAGCATAAAGCGAAACTCAAACAGCTTCTTTCAGAAGGGTTGAAAGATCGCATCCCGGATATCCGTGTTTTAACACCGGAATATGCTTTGCCGGGAATCTTATCGGTTGCTTTCCCGGGCGTGGAAAGTGAATCGCTTTTGCACCTGTTTGACCTGAAAAGCATCTGCGTTTCTTCCGGTGCTGCCTGCCATGCCGGAGATAAAACACCGTCCCATGTACTGTCGGCGATCGGACTGGAGGAATCGCTTTTATATTCTGCGATCCGTTTTTCCATCGGCAGCCAAAATACCGAAGACGAAATTTTACAGACCGTGGCGCAAACCGAAGAATGGGTCAAGCGTCTGCGCAGTCTGACTTAACGGGAGAAGATTATGCCATCTTTTAACGCTTTGACTTTATCTCACCAATTTATGAAAGAACATCTGCAAAAAGGTGCCTTCTGCATCGATGCGACCGCCGGACGCGGTAAAGACACGCTGTTTTTGGCACAGCACTGCGGTGAAAACGGCAGGATCCTTGCGTTTGACATTCAACAGGATGCACTCGATTCGACCGAAAACCTGCTCACCGAACACGGCCTGCAGGAAAAAGTCAGCCTGATTTTAGACAGCCACAGCAACATGGAACAGTACGCCGATGCAGAATCGGTGGATCTCATCTGTTTTAATTTCGGATGGCTGCCGGGCGGTGATCACAACATCTTCACCCGCACCGAATCGAGCATTGCCGCCATCGATGCGGCACTTCGCCTGTTAAAAACAGGCGGTGCGATGTCGCTTTGCATCTACTACGGAAAGAATAACGGCTATGAAGAACGCGATGCGATCCTTGCCTACTTGAAAACCATCGATCCGCGTACCGCAAGTGTCTTGGTCTGTGAATTTGTCAACCGCGGCAATGACCCTGCGATCCCGGTCTTTATCTTAAAGGGGATCTGAACCTTACGGATATTGACCGCTGTTTTCCCGTTGTAAAATCTCATTCCATCCGAAAGGAGCCAATACCTTGAACAAAAACCGAACCAAAAATCCAAAGGCAGAGCAGCGCAGACTGCTGTTTTGTTACACCATCCT
>JBGUUN010000098.1:0-4082 GCA_045133555.1 Oscillospiraceae bacterium | reverse complement strand
TAAAAACCGTCCTCTTAATTTCATTTATAGTGCGTGGACAAAGCCTTAAGGCCGCCGGACAATAGCAGGCTATGCCTGCGTCCCTCTTCGGCGTAGAAGGCTCTTGCGCTATTACATGTCTACTTCTTGGTCGTTCCAGGAGTAGAGTTTACGTAAGGATGCGCCAACTTCCTCTAACTGATGCTCGCTCTCTAAGCGACGTTTAGCGATGAAGTGTGCACGGCCGTTTTTGTTCTCTGCGATCCATCTGGTAGCGAAGGTACCGTCCTGGATCTCAGCCAGAACTTTACGCATCTCGTTTTTGGTCTCCTCGGTGATGATACGTTTGCCGATCTCGTAGTCGCCGTACTCAGCGGTGTCGGAGATGGAGTAACGCATCATGGAAAAGCCGCCTTTGTAGATTAAGTCTACGATCAGCTTCATCTCATGGATACACTCGAAATATGCGTTCTGCGGATCGTAACCTGCCTCGCACAGAACCTCGAAGCCTGCTTTCATTAAAGCGGTAACGCCGCCGCACAGAACAGCCTGCTCACCGAATAAGTCAGTCTCGGTTTCCATACGGAAGGTGGTCTCTAAAACGCCTGCACGGGAACCGCCGATGCCTGCAGCATATGCTAAAGCCATATCCTGAGCTTTGCCGGTAGCATCCTGATGTACTGCGAATAAGCACGGAACGCCTTTGCCTGCAACATACTCACTTCTTACGGTGTGGCCCGGGCCTTTCGGTGCGATCATGATAACGTCAACGTCAGCCGGCGGTTTGATCTGCTGGAAGTGGATGTTGAAGCCGTGTGCGAAAGCGAGTGCTTTGCCTGCGGTTAAGTTCGGAGCAACGTCGGTTTTGTAAACGTCAGCCTGTTTCTCGTCCGGGATGAGCATCATAACGATGTCAGCAGCTTTAACAGCCTCTGCAACGTTCATTACGGTTAAGCCTTTTGCCTCAGCTTTTGCTTTGGATTTGCTGCCTTCGTATAAACCTACGATTACGTCAACACCGCTCTCGTGTAAGTTTAATGCGTGTGCGTGGCCCTGGGAGCCGTAGCCGATGATTGCAACTTTTTTGCCGTCGAGTAAGCCTAAATTGCAGTCGTTCTGATAATAGATCTTTGCCATGATAAAAAACTCCTTCGTTTGTTTTTGCCCTTTTGTAAGAGCGATATATTCGGGGCGGTTTGCCCGAAAAGACTTAAATTATTTCGGTTGCGGCGAACGCCGTACCTCATTGCGAAGCACCTCATTGCGAAGCACCTCATTATGACCGCGTCATACCTCATTGCAGCAAGCATTGCTGCACTTACTGATGCTTGACACCTTTTTCGATCGCGATGGTACCGGTACGGACGATCTCCTCCACACCAAACGGGGTCAAAAGGGTCTGTAAGATCTCAAGACGTTCCGGGGTGTCGCAAAGCTCCACCGTGATGGTCTTGGTAGATAAATCGCAGATCTTTGCGCCGGTGACGCTGACAACATCCAGAATATCACCGCGGGTCTTGGCGGAAGCCTTGACCTTGATGAGCATCAGCTCACGCGAGATGGAATCAAGCTCTGCAAGCTCTCTTACCTTAATAACGTCAATGAGTTTGTTTAACTGCTTCTCCACCTGCTCAACGATGTATTCATCGCCGTTTACCACGATGGTGATACGGGAGATCGCCGGGTTGTCGGTGATACCTACCGCCAGCGAGTCGATGTTAAAGCCGCGGCGTGCGAATAAGCCGGAAATACGGGCCAGAACACCGGCATGGTTCTCAACCAGGATCGAGATCGTCTGTTTCATCTGCCGTGCTCCTCCCTTATAATGTGCTCTCACCCGGGGAAACACTTACCTGCAGCAGGCAAGCACCCTCGTAAGCCACAAATTCCTCTAATACCTGTTTCGGATCTGAAACGGATGCATCCAGCTGCATTGCTTTGATGCCGTAAGATTCCACCAGCTTGACAAAGTCCGGGGAACCGTCCAAAAATACGCCGATCTTGCGCTCCTCGTACAGCTTATCCTGCAGCTCGCGTACCATGCCCAGACGGTTGTTGACAAACAACACGATCTTGACCGGAAGTTCATTTCCTTTGATGGTAGCAAGCTCCATTAAGGACATCTGGAAGCTGCCGTCGCCGCAGACCGCAAAGATCGGGGTCTTAATCCCCATATCCCGCTGTGCCATTGCGGTACCGACTGCCGCCGGAATGGAATAACCCATGGTACCCATACCGCCGGAGGTGATGAATCTGCCCTCATAGATATCAAAGTTCGCACAGCTCCAGATCTGATTCTGGCCGACGTCCGCAACGCAGATCGCATCACGGGAAGCGGTGTGAGACAGCTCATTCATAAACCATTTCGGATTGATCTGACCGGCATCGCCGTACATCTCACGGTTCGGGGTGGTAACTGCCGGAGCGAACTCCTGCCACCAGTTTTCGCCCGGAGTCGGATCTTTATCCTCGATGTATGCGTACATCTGGTCCAAGACCTGGGACGCATCACCGACGATCGGAATATCGATCGAAACGTTTTTGCCGATCTCTGCCGGGTCAACGTCGATGTGGATGACCGTTGCCTTCTCGGAGAACTTATTCGGATTCTTGACCGAGCGGTCACCGACTCTTGCACCGACGATCAGCAAGGTATCCGCCTGATGCACAAGCTTATTGGCAGAGCCGTTGCCGTGCATACCCAGCATACCGCCCTCTAAGTGATGATCTGCCGGCAATACACCGGTACCCATCATGGTGTGGATGACCGGGATGTTTAAGCGTTCCACCAAAACGCGCAGCTTTTTCTGTGCATTTGCGTGGAAGATACCGCCGCCTACCACCACCATCGGACGTTTGGCGCGGATGAGTGCATCGCAGGCACGGGAGACCTGCATCGGATGACCCTTAACGCTCGGTTTATAACCGGCGATCACGATATCGCCCTTCTGTTCGGTGAAGTTGATAGGGGTCTTTTGAATATCGATCGGAACATCGATCAGTACCGGACCCGGTCTGCCCGAGCCGGCAATATAGAATGCTTCACGGAAGATCCGCGGAAGCTCTTTTGCATTTTTAACAAGATAGCTGTGTTTAACAAACGGTTCGGCAGAGCCGGTCATATCCGCTTCCTGGAACACGTCACGTCCAAGCAGTTCGGAATCGACCTGACCGGTGATGACGACCATCGGCACGCTGTCCATATATGCGGTAGCGATACCGGTGATGAGGTTAAGTGCACCCGGACCGGAGGTCGCAACGCATACGCCCGGTTTACCGGTTGCACGTGCATAGCCGCTTGCGGCATGTGCGGCATTCTGCTCCTGACGTACCAGAATATGACGGAGTTCGGTGCCGTAAAGCGCATCGTAAAACGGACAGATCGCAGCACCCGGATAACCGAAGATCGTTGTAACGCCCTGTTCGAGCAGGCATTGTACCATAGCCTCAGCTGCAGTGATCATCTGTTGTTCCCGCCTTTCTAAAATACTGAATAAATTACTTCTTATTATAGTCTTTTTTTCATCACTTTACAAGAGCAAATCAACAAAAAATACCTTTTGCACAAAAAGGAATTGCATAAATACAACCACACTGGTAAATTTCCTTTTATTTTCTTACTTATTCAAAAATAATACAAAAAAAGTTAAAAAAAGGGCAAAAAAGGGGTTGACAAGCGGGGGTTGTTTATGGTATGATTTATATGTCAATAGTGTTTATCATGCACATCTCTGTGTCTGCATGAAAGTTTTGATCTGTTTCCAGACGGATCATTAAAACGAATTTGACTGAAAAGAGCAGCAGGATCCCCTCGATTTCCTGCTGCTCTTTTTATTTTCCGGAGTGCCTGCGGTGGCATAGCGCTGCGAGTTGGTACGCCGCTTTGTAAAAGTGAAAAGTTAAAAGTGAAAAGTTAAATGAAGGTGGCGCTCATTACATTCGCGCAAAATAACAAAAGGACGGTATAACCGTCCTTTTGATTTTTTTAAGCGGCGACTGCGGCGGCGGGAGACAATCCCCCGCCCTACATTATTTATTCGAGCATCTAAGGCTTACAATACCGCATGATGCAAATGCCTGCATTTGCATCTGTAGAGGACTGT
>JBGUUN010000097.1:0-2167 GCA_045133555.1 Oscillospiraceae bacterium | reverse complement strand
GCTAACACACAGTACAAGCGAAAGAGCGATTTTTAAGTATTTTCTTTTTGTCATGGTTTTATCTCCCATATTTTTTCGGGAAGCGTTTCCTATACCATTCGGTCCCGATTCCGAATGAGGAAAAGCGAGTGTTGTTCGTCGCCCATTGGAATCACCGCCTTTCTTTGTTCTGATTATATTATAGTACCCTTCGGAAGAAATGTCAATAGTTTTTTTAGAAAACACAAGTTTTTTTTGAAAATGTTGTTCTAATCTAAATTATTATCAAACACAGAAACTGTATTGTGTCATACTTTTCTTGTTTTAAGTGACAGCCTGCTCTAAAAAAAGCCGCCCTTGGTTTCAAGGACGGCTTGATGCGGGATATTATTCGGGTTTTGCTTCCTCTGCAAGTACGGACAGGCGGAATGCGCACGGCCATGCGACCAGCCAGTTGTTGAGCTGACCGCGTTTTCCGCTGTCAAATCCCCAGCGGCAATGGAATACCGCTTCGTTCTGGGAGCCGATCGGGCGCAGCAGACCGTTGACGGTAAGCTTGCCGTCACCGATAAACTGCAGCACGGCGCGCCACATCATATCGGCACGCACACGCCAATCCTCCTCGCCTGTCAGATCGGCAAGCTTTCTGAAATACGGCACCGTGATCGCAGCATACATATCCAGATGGTGATGCTGTGCGGAGACCGAGGTAAGACCTTTACAGGTGACTTGGTAGCGGGTGACATCGGAATCCGCATCGTAGATCGGATCGTAGTGGAACATCCAGGAAGAATAGTAATAGGCAGCCTTTTTGGCATACAGCAGGTACTGCGGGTCTTTGGTCACTTCATACAGCAGCACACCGCTGACGATAAACGGGAATGCCGTTTCCTTATCGACACAGCAGGTATCCAATGCACCCGCAGTACAGACGAATTGATCCAGATCACGCTGCATATAAAACTGCATTGCACGTTTGGCAAGGTCAAGATACGCCTGCTCCTCTGTCACCTGATACAGCTTGACAAGCGGCGGGATCATAAACCCGCCGATCGAACCGCCCTCATCGGTACAGGTACCGTCGAGACACCATGCTTTACCGAAGCCGCGGGTATCGTTATAGTTTTCAAGAAAGAAATCGCAAAGACCTTTTGCAGCCGCCAGATATGCCGGTTTATCGATGCCGATCTTCTGCAGCGTCTGATAGGTACGGATGAGTTCATACGCACCGTAGCCCATATTGCAGACATCGGCGGCTGCGGTATCCAGGCAGTCGCAATCCTTGAGCTGCGCGGCAAGCAGTCCGCTTTTGGCGGTGCAGGATGCAACGCGGGTGTCTAAGATCTCGAGTGCATTTTCCAGCGAATCGGTATTGCCGTAACGGATATAATCCTCGATGAGCATACGGCTAAACAGGATATTCTGACCGCACCATGCAAGCTCAAAGCAGTTATCGCCGCGGTATTGCCATTCACCTTCTTGGTTCGGAAGGAAGCCGATGATAAAGCCTTTTTTGCCCTTATAATCGCTGATCAGGCTCTTGGCAAAGGTGATGGAATGATCCCAGAGTTGTTTGCTGTCCGGCAGCTTGATATTGCTGTTATCGCCGTAAAGCTGCAATGCGGTATCCATCACCTCGCAGATGCCGTAGTTCTCCCATTTTGGGTGGGAAAGTGACAGATATGCGCCAAGGGTGACAGTTTCACCCGGCTGCAGGGTCAGGAACGTTTCATAGCCGTCGGAATAGCGGTCACGGCTGCAATAGGTGTACGGCAGCTCTGCGACCGGATGAGAAAGCTCCTGCACAAGGTTTCCCTGCGCATCCCGGAAGATGGAGCAGGAAGATTCCAGCGAGATCGCATCCTCGTTCGATGCAAACAGCGCACAGGCAATCTCTTTATTTTCGGTCAGGGTGCATGCCGGGATCGAAACGCGGTCATAAGCAAAGACCCAGCGCTTTCCGTCTTTTTCCAAGCCTTTCGGCTCCAAGCCCGCACCGAATTCATTGCCGTTGACATTGACGCACGGGATGAGGTATTTTTTGGTATCAAACAGCGGTTTGACGCGCTGTGCGATGCGGATATCGCGGGATTCGGAAGCGATATTTTTAAGGCTGCGGTGCAGATAGAAAAGCGTGTCGGTTTTCTGCTCCACCGTCAGACGGATCTCGTTTTCGGCATCCCGATAG
>JBGUUN010000096.1:0-1755 GCA_045133555.1 Oscillospiraceae bacterium | reverse complement strand
GTTTGTTTTCCGGCATCTGCAAAAATCAAAAGAAAGAGGGTCATAGGACTTATGGAAAACGGATTCAAAATCATTCGCAGAATTACGGTTCCGCCTGTATTTGCGGCGGCGCTTCTGCTCATTGTTTATATGACACATACCGACTATATCGGAGGGATCGGGCATCTGCTTGGCGGACTGTTCTTTTTGGTCGTACTTCCGACGCTGGCTTATCCTCTGCAGAAATATATTCCCAAATACAAAGACAGAGGACGTGAAGGACAGCGCAGTCTTGCGATGCTGTTTTCCTTTGCCGGCTATCTGCTCGGAACAACAGCGGCGTTTGTCTTTGCCGGGCCGGTCGAACTGAAGCTGATCTATATAGAATATCTGCTGTGCGGTATCGGTATGCTTGTGCTCAATCGGGTCTTTCATATCAAAGCGAGCGGTCATGCCTGCGGCAGTGTCGGTCCTGTCATCATGCTTGTGTATTTCGGACTGTATCTGCCGGCAATCATCGGTGCCCTGCTCGTTCTTCCAGTCTTTGTTTCGAGCATCAGAACCGGACAGCACACGATGCCGCAGCTGTTCGGCGGCAGTACGATCCCTGCGTTTATGCTGTTTTTGACCGTTACAACGGGGCTTTTGTTCGGTTAAACCGCATCGGGTCATTACGGGATCATCTGCAGGAAAATGTCCACTGATTTTCGGGAACCTCTTGATTTTTTTACGAAATGTGATATAATGAAGAAAACCATTTCGTGAAAGGAATCTGATTACCATGAAATTTCATATTTCAGCCGGCGCACACGCAAGACGTCATGCGCTGATGCATACGACAGTCACGGCAGAACAGCTCGGCGATATCAATCCCGCGGCGGCGGTTGCGCTCCGTTACGACGGCGGCAAGCTGCTCCCGGCACAGCTGAAGAAGACAGAGGACGGCTACCGTCTGTCCTTTATTCTCGATTTCCTTGCAAAGGGCGAGAGTGCCTCTCTGACGCTCGTCAATACCGATTCCGCCGACCGTTTTGCCGCAGTCGACCTTACAGATGAAGGCCGCGTTGCGCTGATGGCTGACGGTGCGGAATATACTGCATACCGCTACAACATCGGTTTTGCAAAGCCGCACATCGGACCGATTGTCAACAAGTATGGGGAAAACATCACCCGTTATGACTTTGAAGTCAAGGAGCATCCGCATCACCGCTCGATCTGGTTCTCCCACGGCAGTGTCAAGGTCGAAAATGCCGAAACCGGTTTTGTGTCCGCCGAGGTCGATACCTGGAACGAAAACCCGCATTACGGTTATATCAAAACGCAGAAGATCACGGAAACTGTGGCAGGTCCCGTTTACTGCGCGTTTACCGCAGAAAATACATGGACCGATGAGGACGGCAATCCCTTGTGCAACGATGTGACGACCGTTTCCATGACCCAGCCCGAGGAAGGTGTGACCTATCTCGATGTCGATCTGACACTGATTGCGGCATACGGCCGTGTGACGCTCGGTGCGACCAAGGAAGCGGGTCCCATTGCTGTCCGTATGGATGAAAATTTGCGTGCGGACAGAACCGGTACGCTGACCAATGCATGGGGTGCTGTCGGCGAAGATGAGATCTGGATGAAGCGATCTGACTGGAATGACTATTTCGGTACGACCGAGGGCGGTCATGTTGCAGGCGTTGCTGTCTTTGACAGCGAATCCAATGCCAAGTATCCGACGTACTGGCATTCCCGCAACTACGGTCTGTTTGCGCCGAACCGCTACTATCT
>JBGUUN010000095.1:0-2497 GCA_045133555.1 Oscillospiraceae bacterium | reverse complement strand
CAGCGCGGCAGCATCAGACGGTTCGGATGTTTTTTCTGCCGCAGGAGACTGCAGCGTGATGAGCTCGTTTTTGAGCTGCAGCAGCTCACTGCGGGATAAGGTTTCTCCGTCAGCGGAAAGTGTTTTTTCGATGGCAGCGATCTCACCACGCAGCATATCTTCTCTTGCCGGATCGCTTTCAAGGCGCTGCAATGCGGCAAGTGCATCACGGTATTTGGGGATCTCGAGAGCAAGTTCTTGGTAGCGCTTGGTGTATTGCTGCAATGCATCCTCGTTTTGTTTTGCTTGTTCGAGCTGCTTTTGCAGTGCGGTCTGTTCCTGTTTTAAAACGGCGATCCTGCCGGAAGTCTCATTTTTGTTTTTTAACAGCCGCATGGCATCGTTCAGATGCTTCTCCACCGCATTGACCGAGATCTCCTCCTTGCCGGAGGAAACCAGATTCTGCAGTTTGCTGCGGATCTCCTCACTGCCTTTTTCACCGGAAATGCTGCCCGACTGATCGACAAAACAGCTGCGTAAGAAGGTGTCCTCGCTGATTTTAAGGAACATCTCACCCGGCTGCAGATTGGAGGAAAGCTTGGTCACCTTGCCGGTGGCAAGCTCGGTCAGTACGGTGATGTCGCTGCTTTTGCTTTTGCCGAAGGTGCGGTCGAGCTGGTATGCCGTGCCCTCGGATTCAAAGATCAGATTTCCGCTCATGACACCGCCGTTGATCGGACGGCAGAGTGCTCTGAAAGACGGTGTACCGCCGTAGAGCATCATGCGGATGAATCGCATGACGGTGGTCTTGCCGGTTTCGTTTTCGCCGTAAAACAGTTGATAGGGGGATGCAAACTCGATACGGCGATCGCAAAGTCCGGCAAACTGTGCAATATATGCCGATTTAATCCGCATCGATCTTCACCTCCCCGTAAAATGCCTGTAAGCCGTAACGCCTTGCAAGCAGGATCTGCTCTTTTTCCTGTTCGTTTTTTGCATTTGCAAGCAGTTCTTCCATGCGGGATAAGAAATTACCCTGCAGGGAATAACGGCAGTTCGGATCGTTTTGATCACAGCCCGGGATGCTTTGATCGACCAAACGCAGTTCGGGATAATCTCCTCCGATCAGCCGCAGGATCTCATTTGTTTCGGGACGGTATGCATTTTGGGTCTCTCCGGTCAGGGATACACAAAAACGGCTGTTGGAAAGATCGTATTCTGCAAGTGTATCTGTGATGCGCTTTGCGGCTTGTATATTATCGGAAACGCCGTCAACAGATACGGCTACATTTTGATATAAGGTCACCGCTGCCGAGATTCTCTGTTGTTTCAGGATCCCGTTTTGATCCAACACAAGATACCATATCGCACCGTTTTCGTCAAAGCGACGCGGCTGCGGTGTACCGGAATAACGTGCGACGGTATTGCCGCAGTTTTGAATCGTTTCGTCGGTGTGTTTGTGTCCGAGCGCCAGATAATGAAGGGCAGAATCGGCGATCTCCTTTGACGATATCGGTGCATAGACCGAATCGGAAGAAGTCACCTGTGTGTGCAGTAAGCCGATGTGAAGTCCTCCGTCCTTTGGTGCATGAAATCCGGCAAGCGGAGAGGTTTTGATATGCGGCGCATCAAAGCTGCAGCTGTGGATGGTACAGGACAGCTCTTTGATCGGATAACTTTGCATTTTGCCGGGTGCAGCAATTGTGACATTGCCCGGATACCCCTCTTTGCACAGCGGGGCATGTGCTGCAAGATAATCGTGGTTACCGCCGCAGATAAATACCTTAGCACTGCAGCGGGCAAGCTGCTCCTGTACGGCTTTGATCAGGGGAGACGGTGCAAATACCGAATCGTACAGATCGCCTGCGATGAGCAGCAGATCCGCCTGCAGACGGTTGGTATAGGTGATGATATTGCAAAAAGCGGTGTAAGCATCGCTTTGCGCAGAAGCCAGATGCAGATCGGCACAGTGTACGATCGATACCATACGGCACCTCCTTTTCATAAAAATAGGGATATAATTTCATTATATCGACGGTGATAAAGATTGTCAAGTAAACTGTAACTTGCATTTTATCTGAAAATACAGTATAATATAAATAAGAATTAACCTGACCCCATAGGAGTAAGATCATGACAAGAGAACAGTATATCAAGGATATGATCCGTCAAAACGGATACACCATCAAAGAATTCGCTTTGCATATCGGGATGCCGTACAGTACGCTGCTTTCGATCATCAATCAGTCGATCGGCGGTACTTCGATCGATAACTGTCTGCGTATCTGCCGCGGTTTGAATATTACCCTCAATGACCTGCAGGGGGTATCGCTTGAAACGGCCAACGACGATGTTCTGCCGCTGACCGCAAAGGAAAAACGCATCATCCGCAGTTATCGCAATAACGATGATCTGCAGCATGCAGTGGATATTTTATTGGGCATCGCACCGCAGCGTTAAGCAAGCAGCGCAATAATGAGTAAGTGAAGAGGATAAAACAGATAGGCAGCATACCGTA
>JBGUUN010000094.1:0-13386 GCA_045133555.1 Oscillospiraceae bacterium | reverse complement strand
CAATTCCGGCTCGATCGAGATGATACGGTCTGCAGCTTCCTTTGCCTGTTCGATCAAACGCGGATCATTCATCGCCTCCTGCAGCTTGAACGGCGGCAAACCGTGCTGCTCGCTGCCGAAGAAGTCACCCGAACCGCGCAGATTCAGGTCCTCTTTTGCAAGCTCGAAGCCGTCCTGCGTTTTGGTCATGATCTCGATGCGTTCGGTGCTGTGATCGGCAAGCAGCAGACAATAACTCTGTTCGCTGCCGCGTCCGACACGGCCACGAAGCTGATGCAGCTGCGACAGACCGAATCGGTCTGCATTTTCGACCAGCATAACCGTTGCATTCGGCACGTCAATACCGACCTCGATGACAGTGGTTGCGATCAAGACCTGAATCTCGCCTGCAGAGAAGGACTTCATGATCGCATCCTTTTCCGCAGATTTCATCTTACCGTGCAGCACAGCGGTGGAGAGCTCTTTGAGCGGCGTTTTCTTTAGTGCCTCGGCATATGCGGTAACCGACACCAGATCGGTCTGACCGTCCTCTACCGCCGGACAGACGATGTAAGCCTGTCTGCCTTGCTGTACCTGCTGCAGCACGAATTTTAATGCTCTGACGCGTTTTTCGTTGGTCAGCGCATACGTTTCGATCGGGATGCGTCCTTTAGGCAGTTCATCGATGATCGAAACATCCAGATCACCGTATACAAGCAGCGCAAGGGTACGCGGGATAGGCGTTGCAGACATGATCAGCGTATGGGTACGCTCACCCTTTTTCTGCAGTAAACCGCGCTGATTGACACCGAATCGATGCTGTTCATCGGTAATGACCAGATCTAAATCGGCAAATTCGACCCCCTGCGAGATCAGCGCATGGGTACCGATAGCAACCTTTGCGGCACCGGTCTTGATCATTTCAAGTGCATGGCGTTTTTCTTTGGCTTTTAAGCCGCCGGTCAGCAGCACACACTCGATGTTAAGCGGCTCGAACACCTTACGCAGGGTATTGTAATGTTGGTTGGCAAGGATCTCGGTCGGTGCCATAAACGCACTTTGTCTGCCGTTTTTTGCCATCAGCCAAATGGCTGCGGCAGCGACCATCGTCTTACCGGAACCGACATCGCCCTGTACCAGGCGGTTCATCGGAACGGTCTTGCACAGGTCTGCCGCACAGTCGGCAATCGCTTTTTTCTGTGCACCGGTCAGTTCAAACGGCAGTGCCGCATAAAAGTCAGTCAGATCGATATCGGAAAGACTGCGGCTTTCGTACTGCATGCGGTCAATGCGCAGCTGGCATAATCCAAGCTGGAAGCAAAGCATCTCCTCAAACGCAAAACGGCGTTTTGCCGCAGCAAGCAGATTCATATTCTGCGGATAGTGGATCTGCGAGATCGCCTGTCCGACGGTCAGCAGCGAAAGCTGTGTCCGGATCTCCTCGGGGATCGTTTCTTTCAATTCATCCTTACATTCCACAAAAGCACGTTTGACCAGCTCCTGCAAGAACTTATTGTTGATTCCCGCCGTCTGCGGATAGATCGGAAGGATGCGTAGGGTAGTATCCGCCAAGAAGCATTGCGGTGCACTCATCTGCACGCCGTGATCGGTACGGGTGAGTTTTCCGTAAAAATAGTAAGTCTCACCGGTGATCAGCGAATCGAACAGATACGGCTGATTAAAAAAGGAAACGGTCATACTGCCGGAATCATCTGCCGCATACAGTCGAAACAGCTTCATTGCGCGCTTACCGCCGCGATTTGGGAGATACATTCCGTTTTGTTTTCTGGTGATCACCGCACGCACACAGACCGTTTCGCCATCGACAGCGGAAAAGATCGGTACCGTCTGGGTTAAGTCCAGATAGCCGCGCGGATAATGATGCAGCAGGTCATAGACCGTCTTGATCTTGAGTGCCGCAAAATTTTCCGCTTTTTTCGGACCAACGCCCGGCATCACGGTGATCGGATCGTTCAAATTCATACTGTTTATCCTTTATCGGAAAAAGCTGCCGCCGGAAAGGCAGCAGCTTTGATCGTATCTTATTGATTATTCTACAGACAGGATATAGTAGTAAACCGGCTGATCGCCTTTTACCAGGCTGATCTCGAAATCATCGAATTTGTTCTGCAGCTGTTCGAGTGCAGCGGAAGCCTGCTCCTCGGTAACATCCTCACCGTAGATCAAGGTCATGCAGAAACCGTCCTCAACTGCTTTCACTAAGTTCTTAGCCAGTTTGACCAGTGCTTTATTCAGATCTTTCTCAACAAAAGCAAGCTTGCCGTTCTCCATTGCTAAGATCTCGCCTTTTTTGATCGCATAGCCTGCATACTCGGAGTCACGTGCAGCAAAGGTGACCTGACCGCTCTGAACGTGCTCAACAGCCGCCATCATGTTCTCCTGGTTGATCTCCTCATCGGAATCCGGATCGAATGCCAGCATAGCGGATAAGCCCTGCGGAATGGTCTTGGTCGGCAGAACGATGACCTTACGGTCAGCGATCGGAACAGCCTGCTCTGCAGCCATGATGATGTTTTTATTGTTCGGCAGCACAAAAACCGTCTCAGCCGGAGTACTCTGGATCGCTTTTAAGATGTCCTCGGTGCTCGGGTTCATGGTCTGACCACCTTTAACCATCTTATCAACGCCTAATTCCAGAAACAGCTCCTGCAGGCCTTCACCTGCAGCTACCGCAACGAAACCGATCGGTTTTTCAGGCTTTACCGGATATTCTTCAGCCTCTTCTTCCTTAACAGCGGTCTGCTCTTTTACATTCTCATTCTGTTTGCGCATATTCTCAACTTTTACTTTGATCAGCGCACCCTGTTTTAAGCCAGCCTGCAGCGCATTGCCCGGATCCTCGGTGTGTACGTGTACCTTGATGATCTCCTCATCTCCGACAACTACAACACAGTCACCGATAGTCATCAGATACTCACGCAGCTCATCTTCGCTTGCATCTGCCTTACGCTCGAGTAAGAACTCAGTGCAGTAGGTGAAGTTGATTTCCTCGTCGAAATCAGCGATCGCAACAGAGAAGTTCTCCATGGTGATATCGCTGCCTTCGGAAGCTTCCACCATAACATCATCGCGCATAACGGAAACCATACCTGCCATGATGTATACCAGACCCTGACCGCCTGCGTCAACAACGCCTGCTTTTTTCAAAACCGGCAGCATGTTCGGGGTATCATCCAAAGCTCTCTGTGCTTCCTGCAGCATCAGATCAAACAGTACACCGACATCCTCAGTATTCTCTGCCAGTTCTTTACCTTTTTCGGCAGCCAGACGTGCTACGGTCAGAATGGTGCCTTCGGTCGGTTTCATAACCGCTTTGTAAGCTGCCTCAACGCCTTTTGCAAAGCTGTTTGCAAATGCGGTGCAATCAACCTCCTCACACTCCTTGAAGCCTTTGGATAAACCGGAGAACAGCAAAGAAAGGATAACGCCGGAGTTGCCGCGAGCACCGCGCAGCAATGCGGAAGCGCAAGCTGCTGCTGCCTCGGAAACGGTAGCCTCTTCATTTAATTTTTCTAAAGCCGGGACAACGGCAGAGATGGTCATCGACATATTGGTGCCGGTATCACCATCCGGAACCGGGAAAACATTCAACTCATCGACTTTCTGACGATGGTTAGCGATGTTGTTTACGCCGGAGATCATTGCCCGGCGGAAAACAGATGCAGTTAACATAACTTAAACCTCCTGAAGGTATTTCGTACTTTGTTGTTAAACGGTCCTTAATTCCAATCTTCTATGTTATAAAACATATCATGCGGTGCAAGAACCACTTTATTCTCAACACTTTTGCTGTATATCATCAGTCCGTTTCTGTAAAGAAGCGGAACCATTGGTACCTCGTAGAATACGGCATCAAAAAATTTTGCTTCGCCGCTGCTTGATGCCAAGAAATTTGCAGCAGCTTCGGCAAAGGTAAGCAAACTGCCTTCACCGAGTCCGAAAGAAGCTTCACCGGTCGTAAAGACATCCAGGGAAGCATCCATACGCTGTCCGGTTTCGCCTACATACAAAGCAAATTCTCCGGTTGCGATACGTTCTTTGTATTCGTCCAAGCTGACGCGCTCAATCTCGACACGGAATCCGACCGTCTCCAGCATACCGCTTATGAGATAGGCTGCGGAATAACGCACCGAGTTATTTTTATTGACCAGAATAGATACCGCCAGTTCTTTTCCTTCGATGTTCTTTCGCACGCGGCTCTCGCTGACTTGATATCCCGCCTGCTGCAAAAGCTTTTTTGACAGCTCCGGATTATAAAGATCATGCTTGGAAAAGTCATACGACATGGTATCGGTCAGTCGCGGGTTGATCGGTGTTGCCGTGATCACACCCTGTGAACCGTATGCCTGCGTTAAGATTGCATTGCTGTCGATCGCGTGTAAGATCGCTTTGCGTACCGCAGCATCGGTCATAAATTCGTTTTCCGGATTCAATCCGAGAAAAACAAGATGATTCAAGCTCATGGATGCGGTCCATGTACCGACCGTAGCACTGCTGCCTTCGCCGGAAGGATCCGCATATGCGGTGATCGAACCGGTCTTGACTGCATACAGCATCGATTCGTTGCTCTGCAGCAATGTCAGTTCGATATCCGGAAGCGTTTTGGAAAGGCCGTAGTGTTCATTTTGGACCATTCCGTAGGAATTACCGCTTCTGACCAAACGGTATCTGCCGCGTCCGATCGGCAAGCTGCCGTTATCGGTAGATTTCTGAATGATCGGGAAATCCAGATTATACGCAAAATAACGGTTCGGCGTTTTCAGACGGACCACGATCACATTATGATCGGCCTCAACACTCTCAATATTCTGCAATGCATCGGCATACATACTTCCCGGACTCATCGCCAGTTCAAAAGAGTACAGCACATCCTCCACCGTGATCGGGTCTCCGTTGGAGAAATTCAGTTTATTCAAACCGATACGGCAAACCGCTTTTCCTACATTGACGTAGTCTGCGATATAAGGCTTGGCGGTATACTCCGGAGAGATCTTGATCAGCCCATCATATAAAAGGGGAAACAGATCCTTCTGAGTCTGTGTTTTTGCCTTAAACGGATGAAAACTGTCGCTGCTGTCGTAATAAAAATGATAGATGACCTCTTCGTTTGTATCCTGCAGCTGTGTTTCGTCGGTGATCTGATCTTCCGGAAGGATCACGTTTTCTCCTTCCGGCAGCGTGCTATCCGAAGCGATCTCGCCGCAACCGCAAAATAACAGACTGCATATCATCGCAACGATCGGGAAAAATCTTTTTCTCAAGACAAGCTCCTTTACTCGCTGAGGCGAATGCGCTCTATCCGGGTGCAAAGTCCGGTCTTTTCGTCAAGCTCAGCCACAACACCTTCCAGTTTGCAGCGTCCGGTCTGCGGGACCAGGAATCGCGTCGGCATTCCGGTGACCATCTTATCGATCACGTTCTGCGGTGTGACACCCAAAACGGTATCCAGCGGGCCGGTCATACCCAGATCACTGACATATCCGGTGCCGTTTGGCAATATGCTTTCATCGGCGGTCTGCACATGCGTATGCGTACCGACAATCAAACTTGCCATTCCGTCCAGATAATATGCCAATGCCATCTTTTCACCGGTGGCTTCGGCATGGAAATCAATGATATTGAATCTGCACTTTTCTTTCTCGATGATGCGCTTGGCCGTCTGGAACGGACAATCCAGACTGTCCATAAATACCCGTCCCAACAGACTGATAACACAGACGGAATATCTGCCGCGGTCGATCACATAATATCCGTTTCCGACCGTTCCGGCAGGGTAGTTGGCCGGACGCAGTACATACGGATGATCCTCCAGATAATTGTAGATTTCAAACCGACGGAACACATGGTTGCCGGAAGTGATGACATCCACGCCCGCATTTAGCATCGCTTCCGCAGACTGCGGAAGAATACCGTTGCCGACCGCGGAGTTTTCTCCGTTTGCGATCACGAGATCGATCGCGTTTTTCTGTCGGTAGGACGGCAGTACATCTTTGAGATATCTGCAGCCCGGTGCGCTGACCACATCGCCGATCAGTAATACTTTCATTGCTTATTGCTCTTTTCTATACCTTACGGTCTTTTGGTAAAGTAAAGTCCCCTTAAATAGGGACACTCCAACCCTACTATACCATTGTAACTGATTTATCGCAATTAGTCAATATCTCTGGAGAATAAATCTCGGTTGCGGAAGGATAGTTTTATCAAAAAATTCATATCTGGTTCAAAAATGTTTATATCTGAACGGTTGACAAATTGCATGAGAATGAGTACAATATATATTGTCAGTTGTTAGCACTCAGATATTCAGAGTGCTAACCCAATACGAAGAAAACAAACTCAAGGAGGAGCATCATATGAAAATCAAACCTTTAGCAGATCGCGTAGTGATCAAAATGGTTGAAGCAGAGGAAACCACCAAAAGCGGCATCATCTTAGCAGGCACCGCAAAAGAAAAACCGCAGCTGGCAGAAGTACTGGAAGTAGGTCCGGGCGGCATCGTTGACGGCAAAGAGATCAAGATGGAAGTTAAAGTAGGCGATAAAGTCATGTTCTCTAAATTTGCAGGCACCGAGGTCAAACTCGACGGCACTACCTTTATCATTGTTCGTCAGTCCGACATTCTGGCTGTTGTGGAAGAATAATCCGACGGCTTTTTGAAATCAGGAAGGAGATTTATCATGGCAAAACAGATCATTTACGGTGAAGAAGCAAGAAAAGCACTGCAGGGCGGTATCGACCAGCTCGCAGATACCGTTAAAATCACCCTCGGTCCGAATGGCCGCAACGTTGTTCTGGACAAAAAATTCGGCGCACCGCTGATCACCAACGACGGTGTTACCATCGCAAAAGAGATCGAGCTGGAAGACCCGTTCCAGAACATGGGCGCACAGCTTGTAAAAGAAGTTGCAACCAAAACCAACGATGCAGCAGGTGACGGTACCACCACCGCAACCTTACTTGCACAGGCTCTGGTTCGCGAAGGTATGAAAAACGTGGCTGCAGGTGCAAACCCGATGGTCATCAAAAAAGGCATCAAAAAAGCAGTTGATGCAGCTGTTGCCGAAGTTATCAAAAACTCCAAATCCGTAGAGGGCAGCGAGGACATCAAACGTGTTGCTACCGTTTCTTCCGCAGATGAGGAAGTCGGCAACCAAATCGCACACGCTATGGATATTGTAGGCAAAGACGGCGTTATCACCGTTGAGGAGTCCAAAACCGCAGAGACCCATTGCGATACCGTTGAAGGTATGCAGTTCGATCGCGGCTACATCACTCCGTACATGGTAACCGATACCGAGAAGATGGAAGCTGTTATGGATGATGCGTTTTTACTCATCACCGATAAGAAGATCTCCTCTATCCAGGATATCCTCCCGGTACTCGAGCAGATCGTTCAGGCAGGCAGAAAACTGGTCATCATTGCAGAGGATGTAGAGGGCGAGGCACTGTCCACCTTGATCGTCAACAAACTGCGCGGTACCTTCAACTGCGTTGCTGTTAAAGCTCCGGGCTTCGGCGACAGAAGAAAAGAGATGCTGCAGGATATCGCTGTATTGACCGGCGGTACCGTAATCAGCGAAGAGCTCGGTTATGACTTAAAAGAAACCACCATCAATATGCTCGGCCGTGCAAAACAGGTCAAAGTTTCCAAAGAGAACACCACCATCGTTGACGGTGCAGGCAACAAAGATATGATCAAAGCACGTGTAGGCCAGCTGCATGCACAGCTCGAGGTAACCACCTCCGATTTCGACCGTGAGAAACTGCAGGAGCGTTTAGCTAAACTGGCAGGCGGTGTTGCTGTTATCCGTGTAGGTGCTGCTACCGAGATCGAGATGAAAGAAAAGAAACTGCGCATCGAGGATGCTTTAGCTGCTACCAAAGCTGCAGTTGAGGAAGGCATCGTTGCAGGCGGCGGTACCGCTCTGATCAACGCTATCCCGGCTGTTAAAGCTTTAGCTGAGGCAACCGCTGCAGGCGATGAAAAGACCGGTATCAATATTGTTATCCGTGCTTTAGAGGAGCCGGTTCGCCAGATCGCGAAAAACGCAGGCTTAGAGGGTTCCGTTATCATCGATAAGATCGTAAACTCCGGTGTCATCGGCTACGGCTTTGACGCATACGAGGAGAAATACTGCGATATGATGGCAAACGGTATCGTTGATCCGACCAAAGTTACCAGAAGTGCTCTGCAGAACGCTGCTTCCGTTGCTGCAATGGTTCTGACCACCGAAAGCCTTGTTACCGATATCAAGGAGCCGGAAGCTGCTGCACCGGCTGCTGGTATGGGCGGCATGGGCGGTATGTATTGATCCGCTGCAAACGTAAAAAACGAAAAAACAAGCGGCAGTCATAAAATCGTTGACCGGGATAACAGTTTTCAGCTGCTATCCCGGTTTGTTGTTTTTGTCCGTAACGACAACATAAGCCGTAAGTGCTTGGGGGAGAAAATATGAGCGAACTGGAAATCATCAAATTGGTGTTTGGTATATTATTGTCCGCAGGAGCTGTGGTGTTATTTGTGCTGACCTTCGCCCTGTATCATAAATATCTGGTACAGGAGAAACGGTGCACCCAAAAGATCAAAGGCACCGTTCAGAGATACACCTTGTTCCGATACGGCGGTGAACGCAGCGGTACATTTTTACCGGTCGTATTCTACCATGTAGACGGAAAGCAATATAAGGTCGTCGGACCCGAATACCGCATTTACAAGGAAATGGTCAAAACCACGCCTTGGAGCGAAAACAATGCACAGTTTACGGAAAACGATCAGACGCTGACCTTTAAGAGATCTTTGAACTCGGTTAAATCCACCTACATCCATCCGATCAGAACCCGTTTCCCGATCGGCTCGGAGGTCGATGTATATTACGATCCGCAGAATCCGAAATTGGCTTATGTTCTGCGATACTGTAATAAAAAATGGTGCTTCTGGCTCATGTTTTTTCGCCGGCTTACTTGTACTGCTGACCGATATTCTGATCCTGCTCATGTAAAGCATTTCTTTAGGTACTGATCCGCAATCAAACAGCCGCTGACCTTTTTGCTGTCAGCGGCTGTTTTTGGCTGTCCTAAAAAACTATTCCACCGTAGGAAGTTTGACCTCACCGACCGCGCCGATATCCGACAGCGTTACCGTTAAGGTATAGACCTTCTCCTCTGTATTTTCACACAGATAGCTGCTTTGTTCGGTATAACCGCAGACCATCCCGTCCGCAGACAGGGTATAGGTGACCTCTCTGCTTTGCAGTACCTGATCGGCATCCGTTTCACCGGTGACCTTCTGTACATCCAATGTCATCCGATAGCACTTTTGCCCGTCGCTTTCGGTCATACCGATATCGGTAAGCTGTCCTTTTTCCGGCAGGTTGGTCAACAGCGACAGATACTTATACGGATGCTCCTTGGTATAGCGCACGAATTCGCTGTCCGTCTCATCGTATACCGAACTTCCGTGTCCGAGCAGCCATCTCTGCATCACATTTCCGTCGTGATGTTCCAAAAAGATTCTGCGCCCGGTTCGGTCGGTCTGCTCGATGCAATACTGCATCACCCCGTCTGTGTCATAGCAGTAGGTAAAACACAGATTCATATCCTCCGTTTCCGGTGCTTTGCTTTGAATCTGCAAAACTCCGCCGGACTGCAGTGCGGTGGCCGCACAGGCATTCTCGACATCGCGATACATCGACACATCTACCTTACCGCATCCGGTCAGCAAAATACCCGCTGCAGCCAAAACCGCCGCCAAACGGCCGATCCTTTTTTTCATATCTGATCCTCCTTTGATACAAAATGCTTTGGTAAGATAGATATGCACGGTCCGAGGCGGATATAACGAAAAAAGGACGGCATAATGCCGTCCTCTCTTTGTTTGCTTATACGATCACATCATATCTTTGATCAGCGGTTTAGCCTTGGTAACAAGCTGTTTGTCGTTATCATAGCTTAAGATATTGTGCGCTCTGCTGATCTCGACCCATTTGATCTGGGAGATCTCCTCCTGCTGCGGAATGTAATTATAAGTAACCGCTTTGGCCAGAAAATAAATTACATCTTTTCTGGTATCCTTCTTAGGAGAATATGTCACCACCTCACGGAAGCTGGTATCAAGAAGCACGGTAAGACCGGTCTCCTCGAAGATCTCACGCTTTGCTGTTTCTTCTTCGGTCTCGTTGTTCTCAACATGACCCTTCGGAAAAGACCAATGCCCGCCGTTTGCGTGCTTGATCAAAAGCAATTCGGTATTTCCGTGAAATTTTCGGTAAATGATCGCGCCGCATGATTTCTCATACTGCATTCAAAAACACCTTTCCGGCCGCGGTACGCTCATGCATCGTCCGCGACACATTTGATAATCGTTTTTATTATACCATATATTCCGCGAAAAATCTCCGTTGCCCCCGAACTGTTCACAATATATTAAGAATTTAAGCAAAAGCAGTAGCTGTCAGATGGTGATATTGCTTACACAAGGATAATGATCCGAGAGCTCCAATGTACCTTTTGTATCACGGATGGAATCGAAATCCACCTTGGTCACATCTTTGGTCGCAAAGATATAGTCGATCTTACAGTTGTGCTCCGGTTTCATGAAATCATGATAGGTATATGCGACCGGTAATGCCGCGGTATCGCTGAGATCAACAAGGCCCAGCGGATTGTAGGTGTTAAAATAATCAAGCTCAACGCCGTCCGGAGTTGCATTGAAATCACCGGTGATGAAACTCGGCAGATCTCTGTATTTTCTCATGCGATCAAAGATGACCGACATTCCCCAGATACGGGATTTATCGCTGACATGGTCTAAATGGGTATTATATACCGCAAACACCTTGCCATCCTGCTTATCGCGTAAGATCACCTGCGTACAGATACGCGGCAGGTCAACCGAATACGGATTCATGGAACCCGGCTGTTTCGGATCACTGCCCAGCCAGAACGTATCGGTATACAATAAGTCGAAACGTTTTCTATTATAACCGATCGGATTATACTCGTCCTGCAGTACTGCACTTCTTCCGCAGCCGCAGAAATTATACATGGTCAGATGATCTTCCAGATCATTTTTGACATGCGGAAGAACCTCCTGCAGACACAAAATATCCGGAGCTTCACGCTGCAGCATCTCGAATACAAAGTCGCGTCTGCGAACCCAGCAATTCTCTCCGTCATACGGGTTGTCATAACGTATATTAAAGGTCATGATCTTTGCTTCCATAACAAGATTTCCTTTCTTTTTTATAAAATCTTTTATTATCGTCCCCAAAAAAGTATCTGGGTGATGCGAATACTATAGTAAACGGACAGAAAATTTCCGTAAGCCACATCTTACGGACCCTATTCTAATCCAAAAACGGCAGGATATGACAAAATCATTATATCATATCCCAAATAAAAAAACAATCAGAAAGAGGTATCACATGAAAAATCAATTCATCAAAAAGATTCTCGGTGCGGTACTTGCCGGCGTTATGGCTGTATCCGTTATTCCTGCAACCGTTGTCAGCGCTGCTTCCGACTCTACTGTTATTTCGAACAGCAAAAACGGTATTTATAATGCTACGCTGTACCGTAACGTACTCAACCAGTATGACGCTAACAAAGACGGTAAACTGACCGTCGGTGAGGCAAAAAAAGTCACTTCTCTGAATATTACCAACCAGAAGGTCACTTCTCTGAAAGGTATCCACAACCTGCCGAATCTGACCTCCCTGACCATTCAGAACTGCGGTATCTCCAGCATCCATACCGACCTCGGTAAGCTGACCAAACTGCAGCACTTAAATTTAAGCTACAATAAGATTGCAAGCTTGTCCACCAATGCAGTCAAGAACTTAAAGAACCTTGTCACCGTCGACTTAAGCGGCAACAAGCTGACCGCACTTCCGACCGCAACGAAAAACTGGACCAAACTGACCTCTTTGGATCTGTCCGGCAACGCGATCGTTCAGATTCCGGTAGGCAGCATTCCGTACATGAAAAACCTGACCGTACTGGACCTCTCTGACAACAAGATGACCAACAGCAACGCTACCGTCAGAGGCAAAATGAATAAGCTCAGCAACCTGACCAAGCTGACCAAACTGGATCTTTCCGGCAACAAACTGACCCAGTTCCCGTCCGCTGCTATCTATAAGCTGACCAACTTAAAAGAGTTATACATCGATAACAACCAGATCAACTCCATCACCAGCTACATCGGTTACCTGACCAAGCTGACCGTATTGGACGCATCCGACAACAAGATCTCCTCCGTCAGCACCGGCATCAAAAAATGTACCAACCTGACCGAGCTGGATCTGTCCAACAACAGCTTAAGCAAAATCCCGAGCTTAAAAGGCTTAAAGAAATTAAAATGCACCGCAACCAATCTGTATGCACTCAATCTCTGCGGCAACAATCTGTCTCAGACCACCGTCCGTAACTACACCAACACCGTTCTGGATGATGCGTGGGTAAAACGTCAGACCAAAGAGAAATTCGTTGAGATTACCGGCTTCAAACCGCAGATCACCTTTGCTATCTCCGGTTATGACACCGATATGAGCTATCAGTTCTCCTTCGATCCGGAAAATGCTACCTGCAAGACTGTAAAATACACCGTTGAAAGCGTTTCCGCAGGTGCAAAAGCAAGCATGAACGGTTCTGTTCTGAGCGTTGAGAAAACCGACCCGACCGTTGATAACTGCTACGTATTCATCAAGATCACCGCTCTTGACGGTTCCGGCGTACAGGATCTGCTGTATGTTCAGGTTATCTAAGTCTCTTTTCAGCTGCATAAATATCCTCTCTTATCCGCTGCCTTATAAAAAGGCAGCGGATTTTCTTTGCACAAAAAGATGTTGCAATTCAAACCGAAAAATGGTATTATGGTTACAGATTGATTTATATCAAAAAGGAGATTCCTGTTATGGTAGTAAATGAAAAAACCGTTTCCAGAAAAACGGTATTCGAAGGCAAAATCATTAAAGTTCATACCGATGCAGTCGAGCTTGAAAACGGCATGCCGGCATATCGTGAGGTCGTAGAACATTCCGGCGGCGTATGTGTTCTGCCGCTCACCGAAGACGGAAAAGTGCATGTTGTCAGACAGTTCCGCTATCCGTTCCAGAAAGGCTTATTAGAGATCCCGGCCGGTAAAAAGGAATACGGTGAAGACCCGTTGGAGTGCGGCGTACGTGAACTTCAAGAGGAAGTAGGCGCTACTGCTGATGAGATGATCTCGCTTGGTTATCTGCTGCCGACTCCGGCATATGACTCGGAATGCATTTATATGTATCTGGCACGCGGTCTGCACTACGGCGAACAGAATTTAGACAACGGCGAATTTCTGGAAGTAGAAACCATTCCGCTGGCAGAACTCAAAAACATGGTCATGGCAGG
>JBGUUN010000093.1:0-10657 GCA_045133555.1 Oscillospiraceae bacterium | reverse complement strand
CAGTTTTCCAGATCATGGCTGATCGCAGGGCCAAAGTAACCGATGCGGTTTTCCTGTGTTGCAAAACGGAAGTTGATCTCCTCTCCCACTGCTCCCTCTACGCAAAATGCCCAGTAAAACCAGTCATCCGTGGTATCTCTGATCTCATTTTCCAAATAAACAGTATTGCCCGTTTGCTTGGTTACGCAGATATTTCCGCCGATAAAATCTGCATGAATCTTCATCATAAGCACCCCCACTTTCTTGTTTTCAGTATAGCACACATCCAAAGAAAACACAAGGTAAACTTGAGCGAAATCAGTTTAGCGGTTCTTTTACCGTATAAATAAAAGAAGGGATACACCTCAGTGTCCCTTCTTTTAGAAATATCAATCTTTCAGTACATCAACTTCGGTAATGCCGTAATAAGCAAACAGCTCCAAAGCTGCATGCCCGATTCGCTCCCCGGAAACAACGATCGGTATTGCAGGTGGACAGGATACCAGTGGCGCACCGCATATCCTTCCCAAAGCATCCTTTACCGGTATCACCTCATGTGCAGAGAACAATGCCTTTCGGATCGAAACCGCCTGTTCTCCTTTTGCCTGCGGCAGCGGATGGATTTCCCTCCCTGGCTTGGATGCTTTTCCCAGCACATTGATCAGGCAGTCGAGCTGTACTTCTTCGTTATCCGGTGTCAGCATGATCACCAGAAAATCATCATCCGCATATTCGCATTCCATTCCGTTTTGACGCAGAAATTGCTGCAAAGCAATGCCGGTCGTCCCCTGCGGCACATGCAGCGTGATGCGAAGCGGATCACTTTCCTCCACACACCAACCAAGCTCTGTCAACTTACGTTTCGTATCTGCAATATATCCGGCGGTTTGCATCATACGGGCAGCATAATCTCCCGCAAGTAAACCGTTGCAATGATCCAAAGAGGCTAAAATCAGATATGATGGGCTGGTTGACCCAAACAATGCCATTGCGGCTTTTGCAGATGCTGCCATCGCAGCCGGAACAGTATCCGCAAGATGCAGATATGCACCGCCGGTCAGTACCGGTAAGGTCTTATGCGCCGAATCACAGCAAATATCTGCGCCAAGGTCAAGCGGATGCAGCGAAGGCTGCAAAAAGCGCAGATAAGCACCGTGTGCATTATCTACCATCAGAAGTGTGCCATGGCGATGACATACCTCTGATAACCCGGCGATATCCGCCATCGCTCCCAGATAATCCGGACTGGTAAGGTATACCGCAGCAGGCGGAGTTTCAAGCGTCTGCAGCGTATTCTCAAGCTGTTTTACAGAGATCGGACAGCCACAAAGCGAAATACTTTTCTCCGGCCACAGCCACACAACCTCAATATCTAACAGCGCTGCCGCATATAAAAATGCCTTATGGACATTTCTTGCCGCAACGATCACCGGCTTTTGCGCATCGGTACGGTGTGTGATCGCCAGATACAGCATTGCACGGATACACTGGCTGGAACCTTCTGCAGAATACAGCGTCTTTTGGGAGCCAAAAAGTACCGTGGCATTGGCCTCGCTTTGTGCAATGATGCCGTCTGCCTCATATAACGCATCCGCACCTTTGATCTCTGTGATATCGAATTCTTCAAATCCCAGATGCGCTTTGCCCTTATGTCCCGGCATATGAAAACGGATCATATCCGATGCGGCATACTGTTTGACAAAATCGCAGATCGGCGTTTTCATCATTTATCTTTCCTTGGAGTTTCTTCCGCAGCTTTCATCATGATCGCACACTCGATACGTTTACGGAACAGCTCACAGCCGCTTTCGTAGATACCGCGGATGCTGCCGGTTGCATGGTATGCATTTGCTGCACAGCCGCCGGAGCAATAAAGCTTCGCCCAACAATCCGCACATTCCTTACGTGCATATGCATTGCAGGAGCGGAATTCTTCTCTGAGTGCGCCGTTGGTCACACCGTTCCACACATCGCCGAGTTTATATTTTTCCTCGCCGACAAACTGATGACACGGATATAAATCGCCCCACGGTGTAACTGCCATGTATTCGGTGCCGGAACCGCAGCCGGAAATTCTCTTATAAACGCACGGGCCTTCGGTCAGATCCAGCATATAATGATAGAAGGTGATCGGTTTACCTTCCTGTTTACGGCGGATCATATCTTTTGCAAGGATCTCATACTGCTCTTTGACCACTTCCAGATCTTCCGGAGTCAGTGCAGCCGGATCATTCGGTGCGCATACTACCGGTTCCATGCTCAGTTCGGTAAAACCAAGATCTGCCATATGGAATACATCCTTGGTAAAATCCGGATTCGCATGAGTAAAGGTACCTCTCATGTAGTAATCTTTACCGCCGCGCGCAGCAACCAGTTTCTGGAATTTCGGAACGATCTTATCATAACTGCCGTTTCCCGCATAGTCAACACGGGTACGGTCATTGATCTCTTTACGGCCGTCCAAGGACAATACCACGTTGCTCATCTCACGGTTTGCAAAATCGATCACATCGTCATCGATCAGTACACCGTTGGTGGTCAAAGTAAAACGGAAGTTTTTACCGCGCTGTTTTTCCACACTGCGCGCATATTCTACCAGACGTTTTACAACATCCCAGTTCATCAGCGGTTCGCCGCCGAAGAAATCGACCTCTAAATTACGACGTTTTCCGGAGTGATCCATCAAAAAATCCAACGCCTGCTTGCCGACTTCAAAGCTCATCAGCGCACGGTCACCGTGATATTTACCCTGACTTGCAAAGCAATATCCGCAGTTTAAGTTACAGGTGTGTGCAACATGAAGGCAAAGTGCCTTGACCACATCACCGGAACGCTCTTTAAAGGTTCCTGCCATATCGCCAAAGGTATCCGGCGTATACAATTTTCCCATTTTGATCAAAGTCTGAATATCACCGATGCAAAGACGTACTTCTTCTTCGGTCACATCTTCTCTGTGACCGTATTTTGCCATGATTGCATCCACGATCTCATTTTCGGTTTTATCTTTGATCATAGCGATCATATCATAAGCCACTTCATCAACAACATGGATAGAGCCCGAACAGGTATCCAGTACAATGTTATAGCCGTTTAACTGGTATTGATGTACCATTATATAGTTCCTCCATACGAATAAAAGGTGCCGCCGGAGATCGACGGCACCTTTCGGTCATTACTAGATTATTTCTCAGTGTTCTCGCATTTCTGGTTAGCAACGCCACAGCTGGTTTTGCAAGCAGACTGGCAAGAAGTCTGGCACTCGCCGCAGCCGCCTTTTTTAGCGCTCTCGCAGAGGTTACGGGTTTCAAGAGTAGTAATTCTTTCCATGACAGATATCTCCATTCTATTAGAATTTTACGGGGTCATGTACAGATAGACATAACACCTATACTAACATTCTAACACAGATGACCGCTCTTGTCAAGACATCACCCCAAATTGCCGATACGGTGGATCGCCTGAGCGGCAAACAGCCTTATTTACATTCGGTGCAGATATACTCCGGAACCGTCTTTTCATGCATCACCGACTCATACAAACGGTATCCGCCGGCAAGATTGTAGCAGTCAAATCCGTTTCCGACAAGGATACGGCAGGCAATATAGCTTCTCAAACCGGAATGACAATGCACATACACCGGTTTATCTTTCGGCAACTCCCCGATCCGCTCCCTGAGCGAATCCAGCGGAATATGGATAAATCCGTCGATCCTTCCGCGGCTGACCTCCAAAGCGGTACGGGTATCTAAAAGCGTCACGCTGCCGTCACGCGGCAGTTTTTCCACATCATGCCAGAAAAACTGTTTGATCTTTCCGGTGACTGCGTTTTCTGCCACGTATCCAAGCATATTCACCGGGTCTTTGGCGCTGCCGAACGGCGGTGCATAACAAAGCTCCAGCTCGGTCAGATCGGTGATCTTCGCACCGAAACGGATCGCTGCCGCAAGCACATCCATGCGCTTGTCCACACCGTCATATCCCACGATTTGTGCGCCGAGGATACGCAGCGTCTTTTTGTCCCACAGTGCTTTGACAGACATCGGTCTGCCTCCCGGATAATAAGAAGCATGCGAAGCGGAATAGGTATATGCTTTATCATACTCCACACCTGCCGCTTTTGCCGCCCGTTCATTCCAGCCGGTCGTTGCAACGGTCAGATCAAACAGCTTTAATACCGCCGAGCCTTGTGTACCGCGATATTCGGACGGATAGCCGGCAATGTTATCCGCGGCAATACGTCCCTGCTTGTTGGCCGGTCCGGCAAGCGGAATAAATGTCTCTCTTCCGTCTATAAAATCTTTGATTGCAACAGCATCACCGACCGCATAAATATCCGGAATATTGGTGCGCATCTGCGCATCCACCAGGATACTGCCGCGGGCATTGGTCGCAATGCCGCAGGCTGACGCGATTTCGGTTTCCGGACGTACACCCACGCAAAGCAGCACCATATCTGCGGAAATGCATCCGTTTTCCAGCTGCACACTGCCGTCCTTCAACGCAGTCACAGCGTTGTTCAGGTAGAGCTTGATCCCCTTTTCTTTGACATAACGGTGCACATCCGCCGCCATATCAAAGTCAAGCGGTGCGATGAGATGATCCGACTTTTCAACGATAGAAACCGAAAGTCCCGCCTGTACCAGATTTTCCGCCATCTCCACACCGATATATCCGCCGCCCACGATCACAGCCGTCTTGGGGTGGCGCTCCTCGATATATGCTTTGATCCGCATCGTATCCGGAATATTGCGCAGCGTAAAAACATGCGGCATATCGATCCCTTCGATCGCCGGTCGGATCGGTTTTGCACCCGGAGAAAGCAGCAGCGTATCATAGCTTTCTTCATACTGTGTACCGGCTGCAAGATCCGTTACCGTTACGGTCTTACGCTTCGGATCGATCTTCACCGCTTCCTGCAATGTGCGCACCTCGATCCGAAAACGTGACTGAAAGCTCTGCGGGGTCTGCAGAGTCAGCGCACCTTTCTCCCGGATCGCACCGCCGATATAGTACGGCAAACCGCAGTTTGCAAACGAAACATATTCGCCGCGTTCCAATATGACGATCTGCGCGTTCTCATCCAATCTGCGCAATCTTGCCGCGGCGGTCGCACCGCCTGCAACACCGCCGATAATAACTGTTTTCATATTCCGACCTCCTTTGCAATCTGTCGCTGCAGATAATTGCGTATCATTAGAATTATTATATCACATTTTCCGTTAAAATGTAAAGCAAATCGGTATTTTCAAAGCGACATTCCTTTACCTTGCTCTTATTTTGTGGTATAATGAATGCATCAAGGCAAGGAGGATGCTTTATGTCAAATTCCGCTTTTCTCAGTGATCTTCATATTCATACCAAACAGTCCGGATGTGCACCGCGCACCAGCGAAGCCGCATCCTATCTTCCTTACTGCAAACAGGAGGGAATCCGTTTGCTTGGCATTTCCGACCATGTCTACTCGAACGAAACACTGTACGAATGCGGATACGTCAACGAGAATAAGATGAGCCATCTGCTAGTCACCCGTCCGATTTTAGAGGAGCTTGCCAAAACCTCCGATGTCCGCTTTTTATTCGGATGTGAGGCAGAATACTTTCCGGGGCAGCCTCCCCTTATCTCTCAAGAGGAAAGTCTTTCGTTTGACTATATTCTGATGGCAGCAAGCCATGTCTTAAACCAACCGCGCATGTATTCCGCATACGATATCCATGACCCGAACGTACTGCGTAAGCTGACCATTGACCGCTTTGTCGAAGCCTGCAAGCTCGACTATCCGGTCCCGATGGGAATCTGTCACCCGCTGTATCCGATCGGAAGTAACCGTCAGTGCGAGATCCTTGACGGTATCTCGGACGCCTGCTTAAACGAGCTGTTCTCGATGGCAGCCGAGAAAAAAATCAGCATCGAGATCCACGCCTGCCTTTACCGTGACGGTACACCGCTGAATGAATACGGCCTCTCCGACCGCTATCTGCGTCTTTTGGCTGCAGCGAAGGAATGCGGCTGTATGTTCCATTTCGGTTCGGATGCACATTCTCCCGAAATGTTCATCGGCGTGCACGATAAGCTGCGTAAAGCCGCTGAGATTCTGGGAATCACAGAGGATGATATCTGGCCGGTCGCAAAAGGGATAACCGGACGATAATGTCCACCTGTTTATTTCAACCTCGGCAAAATGCATTCTGACAATAGGATTAACAGCAAAAGCCGGACCTATCATAGGGTCCGGCTTTTTTTATTCTTTGAACTTATCGATCTTTTCCAACAGATCATATACAGCATCCTGTGACAGTACACCGCGTTTTAAGTCTTTCGGCAGTAGGCCCTTTTCATCCAATTCATAGTCCTTGAGCCATTCGCCGCTTTCATAATACTTCTTTAACTGCAGAATATGATCCTTAGCCAGATCGGTCCAAAGCTCATATTTTACCGCATATCGGAGTGCATCAAAGCATTGCTCCATATGTCCGATACGCTCGATTGCCTGCATCACATCATTTTTCATTTTATCACCTCGATCAGCGGAATGACCTCCGCAAGCGTCAACAGATTGCTGGTCTCCGACCAACAACTGCCATGGAATACACCGCCAATGCGCTGCTCATCCTCCCAATCTGAGAGATTAACACGCTCATTGATAAACCCCTGCGGCATACGGTACGGTTCCATCTTTTCACGGTCACCGGAATCTCTGATCTCACGCGGGATATCCCAATCATAGATCGGATCTTCATCGGTAGAGATGTACTGTCCGATGGTCAACGCAATATCTTTTAAGAGCTCCAGATACAGCGCATCCTGTGTCCATCGCCAAAGCTTATATAAACTGTCGCCCGACAGTGTACAAATACCCGGTGCGGAGTGCTTATTCTGAATATTGGCGAAAACGCTGCCGACCGATTTCATATCATGTCGACCGAATTCGCTTTCTTTTGGGAAACGGTAGTTATAGCTGACCACCCAACTGCTGCAATAATGCGCGCACTCTTTTGCATACCGCAGCCATTTCTCCTCGCCGGTCAATTCATGCAGCGTCACAAAGCTCTCAAGCAGTCCAAAACCGCTCTCGCTGTCGACACCCTGCAAGATCTCACCCGGTCCACCGGTAGTATATCCTTTGGACAGGGAGTTTTGATAGTGATACTCCGCACCCGCTTTGGCAACGCGCAGATAGTTCTCATCGCCAAAGAAGCGGTATGCCATAGCAAGACCTGCCGCTGCGATCGCAGAGGAGGTCGAACCGCCGACACAGATATCGCCGGTATGGACATCCACAAAATGGCCAAACTGACCGTAGCTGTCAAACAGACGAACAAAACGGTCGGCAAGTTTTTTCGTTCCTGCGAGGAAATGATCCGGAATATCGATCTTACTCTCCCGCATCCATTTAAGATGCTTCATCAAATAGAAAAGAATGTCTGCGGATTTACGGATCAAATGCCAGTTTTGGGTTCCTTCCACGCCGAAACCGTCTCCGTAGATACTGCCGTCAAGATCGACGATACCTAAAAAAAGACCGCTTTCCTGTTGAGTGGAAAACAAAAACTCCAGCGTTTTCATCTGACGTTCCCGCTCCAATTCTCCGCCAAGCAGCATCAGCGGATAACCGCTGATCGCACCGCCGGTCCAACCCGGCTGCCATACCTGAAAGTGGGTGCCGTCGGTACCTACCATGTAAATACCAAGCGTT
This sequence comes from Oscillospiraceae bacterium, assembly GCA_045133555.1. Classification (GTDB taxonomy): domain Bacteria; phylum Bacillota; class Clostridia; order Oscillospirales; family Ruminococcaceae; genus JAHHTP01. The sequence goes on along the minus strand of JBGUUN010000093.1, from coordinate 2,986 downwards.
TCTTCCCAGTTCATCGCATTGAATTTATCTCTCTGGATCGCAAACTGCTTCTCAAACGGCATGACCTGCGGACGGGTATCGTCCAGTCCCATGATCTTGCGGTTTTCAAAAAACACACGGTAAAACTCTGCCAAAGAATCGCACGTAAAATCCAATACCTTGCACGGGATGTCAGCATCAAGATCTTCCCACGGCGTTTCATTCAGAAAAGTACGGCACATCCGATAGGAAAGCTCGCGTTTTGCCGGCCATGTCAAACGGATCTCACCGTTTTCATAAGCCAGACCGATGTTCTTCCCCTCGATCTCCTGCACGGTGAACACAAGGACACCGCGTTTTTGTGACAGAGAGAACACACCGACACAAGGCGTTGCAGCATCGCCGGTGCTGACCTCGATCTTACCGCTGCCATCCTTATTCAGCCGCGGCACATCGGTGATGGTCACCGGCATATCCACCTTGGCATCCGACAGGCGAAACATCGGTGTATACCCATATTTTAATACATCAAACTGATTTCCGGCATAACAGCAGGCAGGGATAAACACATAGTTATCCGCAGCCGCAGGTACCGCTATTCTTTTGATCGCCATCTTCTACATCCTTTCCGCTATCTGCCGCGTAATTTCTCCCACTCTGTGCGGGAGATGGAGTAAACATACAGCATACCGTCCGTATCTGTGTATTCCTTGCATTTTTTCATTCCGGCTGCCGCAGCGGTCGAATAGGAAGCAATATTGGTGCTGTTCATGTAGGAGTATAATCGCTCAAATTCGGTGTGGGTAAACGCCCAATCTCTGACCGCTTTTGCAGCTTCACTGCCATAGCCTTTACGCCAGAAGTCTTTATGAACATGATATCCGATCTCCGGAAGCTGCTGCCCGTCGATATTCTGCATCGTGATACCGCAGTCACCGATGAATCTTCCGGTATCTTTCAGCTCGATCGCCCATAAACCGAAACCGTATTTTTGATAGTTATCAAGACTCCAATCAAGCCAGCGTTTGGTACCCGCCGCATCATACGGTTTTGGATAATGCTGCATTGTGACCGGATCGGATAAAATCTCATACAGCGCATCAAAATCATCCATGGTATATTCTCTTAATCGCAATCTTTCGGTTTCCAAAATCATATCCAAACACCTCACTCCAAAACGATTACACCCATTGTATCACAAATCAAAAGAAAAAGCCAGAGATATTCCATCTCCGGCACATTTTTAACCGAAATTTAATTTTTACCAAAGATCCACTCTGCAATATATGACGTTGGGACCGTTTCGGTACACCAAACACCGTTATCGCTCACACCGAACGCATATCCGTCTTTGCACATTCTGCCTGCATCGATCTTCAAAACGACCGGTGTCAGCCCCCAACGCTTTGCAGACTGCCATGCTTTGGTGATATCCGCCTGCATATGTACGGCATGACGGCTCATTTTATCGATCGCACCGCTTTGCTTGATCTTTTCGGCGGCTGCCGCATTGGTTCCGTGATACAGAAATTCCGGTGGATCGGTATATTGCAGCTGCGGCTCCACCCATGGGATGGAATGTCCCTGGCAAGCTTTGATCTTCGTACGCTCCTCATTGAAGCGGTAGCGTCCTTTTTCATCCGTTTTCACGATCTCCTCCAGCTTTGCCATATCGATCTCATATGCGCTGTATTGATTGATACCGTCGATAAGATCCTTCACTGCGACCCAGCCGTGCCGATCCATCTCCAAATGGACCGTCTCCGGCTTATGCCGCAGCAGGAAACTGATAAAAATGGAAATATCCTTCTTTTTTGCCATGTTCCGCACCTCCTGTCCCAAAGGCTTTACATCACAGTTCTTTTGCAAAAGCCACGTTTTTCTTCAATTCATAATATCCGTGCTTTTTATAAAAATGATATGCCGGGACATCATTGTCGGTCAGCAAAAAGATCTGCACCATTCCAAGCGTCTGAATATCCTGTTCGATCTGTTCCAGAAAATAGCTGCCAAACCCTTTTCCCTGTTTATCCGCACGAATACACAATTCATCGATCAGATACTCGGTACCCGAATACCAATGTTTGATATGCCCCATCGAAAGACCGATTAACTGACCGTCCTCATACAATCCGTAGGTCAGCGAGTGGCTGTGTCCCGCTAAATCATGCAGATACAGATTAAGCTGTGTTTCATCCGACCAGTCATCGTTCCACGGTTCAGCGGTAAAAACGCTGACAAACAACGCTCTGATCGCATCGATCTCTTTCAGATCAATGCGTTTGAATTCCAATTTGCTGTGATCCATCCTCAATCCTCCCAACCGGCGTAGAGTTCTTCGGTGGTCTTATTCATGTTTAAGCTCAGTTCCCGCTTATCCTCGATCAACCTCCGCAAAGTCATCCACAATGCCTTGGTATCGGCATCGGTCGGCTCATCGGAAAACTCTTTTTCCAATCGATCGAAGTATACTTTATCCTCTTTCCAGTCCGCACAAGGGAAACGCACCGCGTTTAAGGCATCGATGCAGTCTTGGATCTTTGTTTTATACTCTTTCATGCAATCAAAACCGTCCGATCTCTTTATTCTTTACGATCATAAAGTAATTGCGGTATACCATAATATCGACGGTATCGTTGATGCCGTACGGCTTCATGGTATTTCCAAGCTGATACATCACGAATCTCGGACCTTCCTGGGTCTGCACCAACAGCTTGACGACCTGTGCCGGACGGTCATTGATCAGCACATGATCGTCCATATATCCGTACACGGTAGCACGGATCACTTTTCCGTTCTTCTTCACCTTGATATAACGAAAAACCGTGCGAAGCACAATGACCCACGCCGCAATACCGATGGCCAAAAACGGAAGTCCGATCAGCGCCAGCATACCGCCTTTCCCCACCGACATGCCGATTACCGGCATGATCAATCCCGGCAAACCGAACGCCAATGCGAAGATCATCGGAAATACTACCGTCCAAAAGCTCAAAGTTGCTTCCTT
>JBGUUN010000092.1:0-4052 GCA_045133555.1 Oscillospiraceae bacterium | reverse complement strand
AAGTGCTTTATTTTCGGTGGATACGCAGCAGGCAGCGATCGGAATGTTGTTCTCTTTGCAGGTCTTACCGATCAGCGGAAGATTTTTGCCGGCAAAGCTCCAGAATTCGATGGCGGAGAGGCCGTCTTTGGCTGCAGCGGCAATGCGCTCTTCAAACGGGAGCTGCGGATAAAGAATTTCGATACAAGCAGAAAATTTCATATGATTCCCCCTATATAAAAAAGCGGCAACCGGAAAACGGCTGCCGCTTGATGAACGATCAGATCAGTTGACGGCTATCGCAGTATTCGCAGATCTGGATATCGCCGTTTTCGATGTTGTAATGTTTGAGGTAATGCTCCTGATTGGTGATGCAGCGTGGGTTGGTGCACTTGTAACCGGTGTCGGTACCTTTGATCAGGTTGTAGGTCGGCTCGGAGTGCAGTAAGGTCAAAATCAGAGCCATACGAGCGTATACGCCGTATTTTGCCTGTTTGAAGTAGATAGCACGCTCATCGTCATCGATCGCCATATCGATCTCATCGATACGCGGCAGCGGATGCATAACTTTTAAGGATTTCTTAGCGTGGAAGATCTTATCGGTGTCCAGCACATAAACGTCTTTCTGTGCGAGGTATTCTTCTTCGCTTGCAAAACGCTCTTTCTGGATACGGGTCATGTATAAAACATCCAGTTCCGGAATTGCTTCTTCCAGGCTGAATACTTCGGTGTACTGACAGCCGTTTGCATCCATGATGTCTTTGATGTAACGCGGCATTGCCAGCTCCGGAGTGGAAATCAGTACGAAGCGGATATTCTCGTATGCGACCATAGCTTTGACTAAGGAGTGTACGGTACGGCCGTTTACCAGGTCACCGCATAAGCCGATGACTAAGTTGTCCAGTCTGCCGATCTCGCATTTCATGGTAACCAGGTCAGTTAAGGTCTGGGTCGGATGTAAATGACCGCCGTCACCTGCGTTGATGACCGGGCAGTCAGCATACATAGCAGCAGCTTTTGCTGCACCTTCCAGCGGGTGACGCATTGCTAAGATATCTGCATAACCGCTGACGATGCGGATGGTATCGGTTAAGTTTTCGCCTTTGACTACAGAGGAGTTCTGCGGGTTATCAAAACCGATGATAGAACCGCCGAGTTTGATCATTGCAGTCTGGAAAGACATCTGGGTACGGGTGGACGGCTCGTAAAACAGGGTAGCTAAAATCTTGTTTTTGCAAGCACCTGCGTAGATATCCGGGTGTTTGTAGATGTCGATTGCCAGATCAACAACTTTATTCCAACGCTCCGGAGTAAAGTCGTTTAAGTCAACCATATGTTCGTATTTACCACTCATAATAAAGAACTCCTTTCATTGGGCGTAATAAGCCCGCTGTGCTTGATTTTTCCATAACTTATTATATCATGTTTTGCACCCTTTTTCAACCTTTTTCCGGGAATTTATCAAAAACGGTGTCCGGTGACTCGGATATGCGTTCTATTAAAAAAGCAGGATCACCTTTTTGGTGATCCTGCCTGCGTTTGTTTTGGTCGATTGGATGTATCGATATCAGCAATCGAAGGCATCTGCCCACAATGCTTTGTTCGGACGCTCGGACATGGTCAGCTCTAAAGTGCCGCCTTCCATCATCTGTGCATGGGTGAAATACGGAACGTTGAGCTCTTTGCCGTCGATTTTGGCATCGTTTATGTATTTTGCTTTGCCGGAAGCACCTTTCGCATCAATGGTGAAGGTCTTGCCGTTGGCCAAATCGATCTCGATGCGATCAAACAGCGGGCTGCCGATATCGTAGCGGTCGCTGCCCGGAGTCACGGTGTAGAAGCCCATTGCGGTGAATGCCGCGAATGCACTCATTGCGCCGCCGTCCTCGTCGCCGCAGATACCGAGCGGAGAATTCGTAAACCACAGGTCCATCAGTTCGTGGACTTTACGCTGGGTCTTGTAAGCCTGACCGCAGAAATTGTATAAGTACGGGATGTGGAAGCTCGGCTCGTTGCCCATGCAGAACTGGCCGACCAAACCGGTAGCATCCGGGTACTGCATCAGGAAGGTAGATTTCAATACGCCGTTGTACTGCTCGACAAATAAGTTATCGAGTTTTGCCGCAAACGCATCTTTGCCGCCATGCATCTTCACCATGCCCAACGGATCGTGATGTGCTGCAAAGTTGTAGATGTATGCGTTGTTTTCCGCAAAGTATCTTCTGCCGCCCTGACCGCCGCAGAATTTCGGATCGTATACCTTGGTAAAGGTGCCGTCCATCTTGCGCGGATGAACGAAACCGGTTTCGGTGTTGTATACATTCAGGTAGTTGAGCGCACGTTTTTCAAAGTATGCGGCTTCTTCCTCTTTTCCCATTGCTTTTGCAATCTTAGCCATGCACCAGTCATCATAAGACTGCTCGATGGTGACTGCAACCGACTGACGGTTTTCAAAGCTTTCTACCGGCTCGGTGGAATTTTCTTCCTCATCTTCCTCCAGACCCGGGAAGAAGCCTCTTTCCTGATAGCAGTTGGTCAGTTCGCCTGCTTCGCCGTCTTTCCACGGGCACATGGTGCGTTTCATTGCGTTTTTATAGGTTGCTTCGTATGCCAGTGCAAGATCGATCGGGAAGTCTTTTGCCAAGGCATCCGCGTATAAGGAAACGGTGTGGAAGCCGAGCATACACGGTGCATTGCCGCCTAAGTACGGGAATCTTGGCAGCCAACCGCTTTGCTGATACATTCTCAGATAGGAAGTCAAGATGCCTTTGTGAGCTTCCGGCTCAAGCAGCATCTGCAGCGGATGTGCACCGCGGTAGGTATCCCAGATACCGTCATCACAGTAATAGCCGACGCCTTCTTCATCTTTGTGGACCTCACCGTCAAAGCCGCGGTATTCGCCCTCGACCGCGTAGTCGTGCATTCTGGATACGGTGCGGTAGAGTGCGGTGTAGAATACGGTCTTGCGGTCATCATCATCGCCGGTAACGCGGACTTTGCCTAAAACCTTATTCCATTCCGCTTTACATTTTGCACGCAGGGAATCGAAATCCTCGCCGACAACGGCCGCTTCAAAGTTTTTGAGGCAGTTTTCCATGCCGATGGAAGAAATGTTGAACTTCATGCTGGTTTGTTTAGCGGATAATTTGACAAGAATGACCGTAGCCGGATCCTTGGTCACAATGCCTTTCCATTCCTGCGAATGGTTCGGGATAGCAGTTTCCTTGACCTCGATGCTCTCGCAGTTTTCGATCTCGATCACGGAGTTCATACGGATCGCACGCATAAACGGACTGCCGGAGGAAATGGTCAGGCGGCTGCCGTTTACGGTATATTCGCCATTGCGGAAGGTGATGGCAAGATAGTTGCAGTTTTCGCCGGAGAAACGGTAGATACCGATGTTTTTGTAAGCGGTCATCTCTGCAACGATATCGGTATCTTCCAATAATACCGAGTAATAGTCCGGTCTTGCGGTTTCAAGATCGTGATCGAAAACGCTTGCGTTGCTCATGAAATCGGAAGTGGCATCAGCAAGCGGCATAACACTGACCGGACCTGCCTGGAAGCCGAAGATTTTATCGGAATTGTAACGGTCGCCGACACCCGGACGGAATACCGGTGCAGCGGTGAGGGCACCGTGCGGCGTCTGAACGCCCGGCTGTGTAGCTTTGAGCAGATGGCCGATGGTACCGATATTGGTGTTGACGTAAGAAGTATAGTCCATAGTATGATCCTCCTGTATTTTTCCCCATAAGAAATTAATTTTATTATACATGATATGAGCCGGAATGGCAAGCGTCAATCAGCCACTATTTTTGTGTTTTTGTTCCGAACGGCATGGAAAATCAAAATTTTTGTTGAATAAATTTTGCAAAATACTTGCAGATTGGCTTTAGATTCAGTATAATTAAATTAGAGTACTGTGCAGTTTTGCGCAGGCTAAAGGAGGAAATATATATGACCGATTTTTATCCGAAAAATCGCAGTGAGCGACTGGAACCGGCGTTATTTGCCGCACCTACCTGTGAGTATCGCGGTACGCCGTTCTGGGCTTGGAACAACAAATTAGATAA
>JBGUUN010000091.1:0-8444 GCA_045133555.1 Oscillospiraceae bacterium | reverse complement strand
GGTCGATGCATTCGATGTTCTGAAATGCCAGCTGCCATGCAAGATCATACATTTTCAGCCAATCGTCATGTCCTTCCAAAATCGGACGCGGCAATTCCTCTTTTTGATAGATATACGGTCTTTCCATTTTCTTCCCCCTAAAATAAAATCCGCAAGACACAAAAACGTCTGTGCCTTGCGGATGGATCTGCAATTTACTGTTCGTTTGCACCGGAACTGTAACGGATCGAACCCTGTTTCGGATTCAGCGTAGCAAGTACACCGGTCTTTAAGAGGTTTGTCGCATTTTCACAGTTAGCAAGCAGCGGAATATCCAAAGCCAATGCGATCGTTTTCGCATGTGCCAAACTATCGACGTTTTCTACTACCAGACCGACTGCTTTTCTCAGATACGGCACCATAGTATCGCTGGTAGCCGGAACAACTAAAATCTCATTGGTCTTTAAGGTGTTACGGACCTCATCCTCAGTCAGGCATACGCGGATATGTGCCTGAACGGTCTCCTTACCGAAGCCCTGACCGGTTGCACGAATATCACCGACAACATGTACTTTCATCAGGTTGGTGGTACCGGAGATTCCCAGCGGTACACCTGCGGTCATAACGGTGATGTCACCTTCCTCCAGCAAACCGGTGGTAACAGCGCGCTCAACTGCATGGTTGAACAGATCATCGGTGGAGTACATCTCATTGATCATGATCGGTTTAACGCCCCAGTACAGGTTCATCTGACGGCAGACATGCTCATCTACGGTACAGCAGATGATCGGGCAGGTCGGATGGAATCTGGATATCATACGTGCGGTACGTCCACCCTGGGTAACGGTGATGATCGCAGCGGCGTTTAAGTCCATTGCGGTGGTACAGGTCGCATGAGAGATCGCATCGGTAATATACGGAGAAGCCGGGATCCGCATATCCTGCAGACGTTTCGAGAAGTTGATATCCTGCTCGGTACGCTCAGCGATACGAACCATCGTCTTGACCGCTTCGATCGGGTATGCACCTGCAGCAGTCTCACCGGAAAGCATGATCGCACCGGTACCGTCATAAATCGCGTTTGCAACGTCGGTGATCTCCGCACGGGTCGGACGCGGATTCTTCATCATGGAATCCAACATCTGGGTCGCGGTGATAACCAGCTTACCGTTCTCACTTGCTTTGCGGATAAGATGTTTCTGCAGCGGCGGAAGTTCTTCCATTGCGATCTCAACACCCATGTCGCCGCGAGCTACCATGATGCCGTTTGCGACACGCAGGATCTCGTCTAAGTTTGCGATACCCTGACGGTTCTCGATCTTAGCAATGATCTTGAGCCAGTTACAGTTATGTTCTTTGAGGATCTGACGGATCGCCAGAACGTCATCCGCAGTACGAACAAAAGAAGCTGCGATATAATCAAAGTGGTTTTCGATACCGAATACGATATCATCATAGTCCTGTTTGCTGATATACGGCATCGACAGCTCCGCGTTCGGGATGTTAACGCCTTTTTTGTTGGATACGGTACCGCCGTTGATAACACGGCAGGTGATGTCGGTATCGGTCAGTCGGATAACGACCATATCGATCAGACCGTCATCGATCAGAATATGAGAATCGACCGAAACATCCTTCGGTAAACCGCTATAGGTGATGGATACCTCCTCATTGGTACCCTCAACATCTCTGGTGGTCAGAACGAATTCCTGTCCCTCAACCAAAGTGACCTTACCGTCTTTGAAGTCTCTGACACGAACCTCCGGACCTCTGGTGTCCAGAATGGTCGGGATATACAGACCCAGCTCTTTACGCAGCGCTTCGATCTGATCCAGTCTTACGCGGTGGGAAGCATGGTCACCGTGCGAAAAGTTAAATCTCGCACCGTCCATACCCGCTTTCATAATTTCGCGTAAGGTGTCGGTGTTATCGGTTGCCGGTCCGAGTGTGCAGATGATTTTGGTTCTTCTCATAATGTCTATCCTTTCCTGATGGAATAGATCCCAGCTCTATTTTGGTTTGATTACGTATACGGTGTTATCTCCAAGAATTCGGATTTTTAGGTCTGCTGCTTGGCATAGACGGGCGTTTGCCGAATTTCTTGCGCAGTTTGTCTTTTCTACGTTTTTTACGCTCACCTACCACAAAGAAGATGAGCAAGCCGATCAACAGCAGCAATACGATGCAGGCAATGATGACCCACGGATTCGCAAAGAAACGTTTTACCAGATGCAGAGAGTAAGCAAGACCGCTGCGCGCCACATCGTTTTCCGCGATCAGCGCAACAGATGCGATCACCTCACCTGCAAGTTTGAGTTCAGCTTTACCGATCACATCACCTTTAACGACCGGTGCATCAACATATTCCGGTAAGGTCGGCTCTACTAAGATGGTGGAGGTGTCAAGCGTCTCCGGCAGCAGCATGATGACCTTCTTCTGTGCGGTTACTGTCACATGGTTGCTGTTTTCGCCGAAACGTACCGCAACCTCATCCAGCGACTGATATTCCTGGATTACGGTGGTAAAGCGGAATACATCAAATGCCCATTCGTATAAGTTTTTATGATCGATGTAGGAATAGTTTTCGGAAATCTGAGCACCGTTTTCATCACGGTACGGTGCACCCATGGTAACAAGCATGTAGTTGTAGCCGTCTTTTTCCGCAACGGTGATCAGGTTACGGCCTGCTTCACCGGTAGTACCGGTCTTGATGCCTTTTGCATACTCATAATAATAGCTGCCGCCGTAATAGCTGCTGAGCATAAAGTTGGTGTGAGAGATCTTACGTTCCTCGGTATGTATATTGGTCGGCTGCATCACGTAAGAAGTTGCGCATGCGATCTCTGCAAAGGTCTCGTTCTGCATTGCATATGCAGTGATCAGATACATATCGTATGCGGAGGTGTACTGACCTTCCGCATCCAGACCGTGAGAGTTAACGAAATTGGTATTGGTACAGCCAAGTTCTTTTGCCTTCTCATTCATCATAGCAACGAATGCGGCCGGATCATCCGGGCAAATATAGTGTGCCAAGATGCCGGATGCCTCACAGGCACTGCGCAGCATCAGCGCATATAACAGGTCTCTGACAGTGATCTGCTCACCGTGACGGATATCGGCATTGGATGCGCCCAGGCCGAACAGTTCATCAAAGACATAGCTCGGTGCGGTGACCACATCATCAAGGCTTTCCATATTTTCCAAAACAATCATTGCAGTCATGATCTTGGTAAGGGATGCCGGAGACCACAGATCGTTTTCATTTTGTGCATAGACCTTGATATCCGCTGCTGCATCGGTATTCACCATATATACCGCATGACTGTGTACATCAAAGTTCGGTTTTGCATCCGCGATAACCGCTGCGGTCACACCGCTCGGGTCGGTATCCGGCGCTTCGACGGTTTCTTGCGTTTCTTCCTGTTCATTCTCCTCGGTAACGGTATCGGAGATAACTTCACTGTTCACATCACTGGTTGCATACACCGGGATCATCGGTGTCACAGCAAGTGCCAAGCCCATAACAAATGCCAAAAAACGGCTTAAAAACGATTTATTTCTGATTTTCCTTTTCTCTGTCATATTAAAACCTCTTTTCCTGTCGTACTATATTTTTTAACCGCATAGGGGAAAATTTATACTTTACAAATAGCGCAAACTGCTATATAATGAAATAGACGGATATAATAAAAATATCTGCCATTCTTATTATAGCAAAACAAGCGCTTGATTACAATACTTACACACGAAAATTCATGCATTTTTTGCGTGTTTCTTTTGTATTCCGGCCTTTTTGCATAATTAAGGAAGAAGCTTTTCCTATCTTTAACAGAAATGAGGGCATAGATTTTGAACGATTCTATTTTGAACGGTAAAAAACATATCCATTTCATCGGTATCGGCGGCTCCGGGATGCTGCCGCTTGCACAGATCTTAAATGAGCGCGGCTATTATCTGACCGGATCTGACAACAATCCGTCCGCAAATGTGGATATTGCAAAAGGTTTAGGCATCCCGGTCACCATCGGACAGAAGGCAGAGAATATCGAGGGTGCGGATCTGATCGTCTACACCGTTGCGATCTTAAAAGATAATCCGGAGCTGATCGCCGCAAAGGCAAGCGGTGTTCCGATGATCGAACGTGCTTCCCTGCTTGGCATCATCAATGATGCCCACGACTGCTCGATGTGCGTATCCGGTACGCACGGCAAGACCAGTACCTCCTCAATGCTCACCCAGATCATGCTGCATGCAGACCGTGATCCGTCTGCGGTTATCGGCGGTAAATTAAAGACCATCGGCACCTACGGACGTGTCGGCAAAAACGATTATATGGTCACCGAAGCCTGCGAATTTATGGATCATTTCCTGCAGCTGACCCCATCTATCGCGATCGTACTCAACATCGACTGCGATCACATGGAGTACTTCAAGACCTTAGACAACTTAAAACTCTCGTTTGAAAAATATATGCGCAGTGCGACCCGCGCTATCGTCTACAACGGCGACGATGCCAATACCGTGGACGTTGCCTCCCGCATTGAAATCAAAAAAATCACCTTCGGCCGCGGCGCACAAAACGATTACCGTGTTGTCCGTCCGCAGGTACACGCAGGCATCCATCAGTCCTTTGAACTCGAGAAAAACGGCGAGCTGTTAGGCGAAGTCCATCTGTATGTTCCGGGCGACCATAATCAGGTCAATGCGGCAGCTGCGATCGCGGCTGCGATGGAGACCGGTGTTTCTTTTGCAGACTGTGCTGCGGGACTTGCGGAATTTACCGGCTCGGGCAGACGTTTTGAGGTACTTGCCGATATCAACGGAATCACCGTTGCGGATGACTATGCACATCATCCGACCGAAGTTGCAGCAACTTTGGAGGCAGCAAAGAAATTAAACTTCAAACGTGTCTGGGCGGTCCACCAGCCGTTTACCTATTCCCGTACCAAACGACATCTGGCAGAATTTGCGGATGCACTGCAGATCGCAGACTGCGTTACCCTGACCGAGATCATGGGCTCGAGAGAGACCAATGAAAACTTTAATATTTATTCTGCCGACCTTGCAGCATTAATCCCGGGCTGCAGCTGGCATGAGACATTTGATGAAGTGGCCGATGTTGTGGCTGCCGGTGCAAAACCGGGCGATCTGATCATCACATTGGGCTGCGGTGACGTATATAAGGTGGCGCACAAGATCATCGCGCGATTAAAGACGGAGGAATAACATGAACAAGCCGAACATCGTGTTCATCCTTTCGGACGACCACGGAAACTGGGCAATGAACTGTGCCGGAAATAAGGAACTGATCACGCCGAACTTAAACCGCCTTTCGGAGAGCGGCATGCAGTTTGATAACTTTTTCTGCGCTTCTCCGGTCTGTTCTCCGGCAAGACTCTCTATCTTCAGCGGAAAGATCCCGTCACAGCACGGTGTGATCGACTGGATCGCAAACGGACACTGCGCATATGACGAGCTGGATGAAGATTTAAGAAAGAATATCGAGCTTCAAACACCCGCATGGGAATACCGCTGGCCGAAAGATCAGCTTAGTGATGCAAGAGCGATCCGCTTTTTGGAAGGTCACAAGACCTTTACCGAGGTATTGGCGGAAAACGGCTATACCTGCGGCATCTCCGGTAAATGGCATATGGGCGATGCGGGCACGCCACAGGCAGGGTTTACCTGGTGGCGTACCCTTGCTATGGGCGGCGACAACTACAAATATCCGGTCGTCTTAAAAGACGGTTCTTTCAGCCTGCTGCATGACAAGTATATCACCAGATATATCACCGAAAATGCTCTGGAATTCTTAGAGGAACAAAAGAACGCCGAAAATCCGTTCTATCTGTCGATCCACTACACCGCACCGCATGCACCGTGGGGCAAAGAACAGCACGAGACGGAAGTTTACGAACGTTATGATGACTGCAAATTCGAGTCCGTACCAAACGAGCCGACTCATCCGTGGGGCGGCATGTACGGTACCTATGCATCCGAGGAGGAGCGCATTGCCGCAAGAAGAAACAACCTGCAGGGATATTTTGCGGCGATCACCTCGATGGACGAGTGCATCGGCGAAGTACTGGACAAACTCGACGAGATGGGTATACGCGATAACACGCTGGTTATCTTCACCGGTGACAACGGCATGTGCATGGGACATCACGGTTTATTCGGCAAGGGCAATATCACCTACCCGATGAACATGTTCGAAGAATCCATTCATGTACCTTTCCTGATCTCCCATCCGGGCAGTATCCCGTCCGGTATGCACAACAACGAAATGTTCAGCCATTACGATCTGTTCCAGACCATTACCGACTACATCGGCATCCCGTATGAATTTGACCGCAGTATGCCGGGCATCAGCTTTGCACCGGTATTGCGCGGTGATGATATGAACGGCAACGAACATATCGTTATGATGGACGAATACGGTCCGGTGCGTATGATCCGTACCAAGAACTGGAAATATGTTCACCGCTACCTGCAGTGGGAAGGTATGAATGAGCTGTACGATCTGAATGCCGACCCGACCGAGCACAACAACCTCTACGGTAAACCGGAATATGAGCAGATCACGCTGGAACTGCGTGAAAGCCTGTTCGCGTGGTATGAAGCACATGTGGATGCGCGATATGATGCAAGTAAGATACGCTGCGACGGCTTGGGACAGACCGATGTGATCTATCCGAAAGCCGAAAAAGACAGCGATATGTTCCGTATACTTGAATAAGGAGGAATTTATCATGAAACTCACCCATTACGGTACTGCAGCCGCAGAAGGCTGGCCGGCACTTTGGTGCAACTGTGAATCCTGTAAGACCGCAAGAGCACGCGGCGGCAAAAATATCCGCTCCCGCAGTCAGTCTCTGGTCAACGACGATCTGCTGATCGATTTCCCGCCGGACACTTATATGCACACCGTCATCAACGGTCTGGATTTGAATCCGGTCAAGAATGTTCTCATCACCCATTCCCACGGAGATCATCTGCTCGAAACCGAATTCGGTTATCGCATGGAGAAAATGTTCTGCGGTGTGCATGAAGATTACGTGCTGAACGTTTACTGCAGCAAGGATGTCATGGCGCGCTGCAAAAAAACACTGCGCGGTGTAAACGAAGCACCTTTGGCAGATCACGTTATGTTCCATGAACTGACCCCGTTTACCGAATATCAGATCGGTGATTATAAAGTATATCCGATGCTGGCAGATCACGCATTAAACGAAGAATGTCTGATCTATGCGATCATTTCTCCGGACGGAAAACAGTTATTATATGCCAATGATACCGGCTACTTTCCACGTGCCACTTGGGAGTTCATACTTGAAAAAGGTTTTTCTTTCGATCTGGTCAGCTTGGACTGCACCGCAGGTGCTTTGGTCGGTTGGTGGACCGGACATATGAATTACGATGCCTGTGATGCGGTAAAAGACCGTCTGCTCAAATGTGGCAATGCACGCGAAGATACCCACTTTATCTGGAACCACTTCTCTCACAACTGTGCAGTACTCGGATATGAGGAAATGGTAGAAGATGCCAAAGCACACAATTTCGATTGTTCTTATGACGGTAAAGTAACTGAGGTATAATTTGTCAAAAATTCAAATTTGTACTGGACATCATGGGTTTACCGTGGTATAATATCAGTAAGGGAAATGCTTTCGCATTTCAAAATATGGAAAGGAAGTACACTCCAATGAAAATCATCAGAGCAAAAGACTATGCTGAATTAAGCAAAAAAGCAGCCAACATTATGGCAGCTCAGATCATCAACAAACCGGACTGCGTTTTAGGTCTGGCTACCGGTTCCTCCCCGATCGGTCTGTACAAAGAACTGATCGCTAAATATGAAAACGGCGATATCAGCTTCAAAAAAGTACGTACCATCAACTTAGACGAGTACCGTGGCATCTCCAGAGAGAACGATCAGTCCTACTACTATTTCATGAACGACAACCTGTTCTCCAAAGTTGACATCGATCCGGCTAACACCAACATCCCGAACGGCGAGAATCCGGATGCTGAGGCTGAGTGCGCAAGATACGATGCAGTTATCGAAGGTTTCGGCGGTGCTGACATCCAGCTGCTGGGTATCGGTCACGACGGTCACATCGGCTTCAATGAGCCGGCTGATCACTTCGAGAACGGCACCAACTGTGTTGACCTGCACCCGGTAACCATCGAAGCAAACGCTCGTTTCTTCGCTTCCATCGACGATGTTCCGAAACAGGCTTACACCATGGGCTGCGGCTCCATCATGAAAGCTAAAACCGTTCTGTTAGTTGCAAACGGCAAAGCAAAAGCTGAAATCATCTACAAAGCTGCTTGCGGCCAGATCACCCCGCAGGTTCCGGCTTCCATTCTGCAGATGCATCCGAACGCAATCTTCGTATGCGACGACGAGGCTTTATCTGTAGTTGCTGAGAAATGCCCGGAGATGATCTCTGAGTTCTAAT
>JBGUUN010000090.1:0-5457 GCA_045133555.1 Oscillospiraceae bacterium | reverse complement strand
GACAGCATATCCTGTCTGGATACCGTGGAGTTGCCCTGATTGAGTTTGGAAGTATATGCGGTCGGATAGCGCATCTTATCCACAAAGATCATATCACATCCGGCATCGGAAAGCTCTTTTACCATGCCGGTCAGATATTCCTGAGTGTTTTCAAGGTATGGGTTTAACCAAGCTTTACCGCCCTTGTTTGCGGCGTTATCCAGCCAGGTATACTGGGTGTTGCCGTAGCGGTAGGAGGTACCGTAATCGGTGTGTGCGGCAATAGGATCCTGCAGTGCGGAAAGGTATGCCGCAGCCTTTAAACCGGCTGCATTGATCTCGGCAACGACCTCGGTAAGATCGATCGCATTCTCATCAATTGCTCCGCAAGCAGCGGCCAATTGCAGCTCAGAACGGTAATAAATTTTACCTTTTGTATTTTTTGCATCGAATATTACGGTGTGTGCACCGTTTTGTGCGGCTTTATTGAGGAAAGCGGCACGTTCGGTCGGATTCAAGAGAGTTTCGAGCGGCATTTTTACAGCCACCTCGATCACTTCTTCTTCCGGTTCCGGCTCAGCTTCCGAACTGACCGGTTCGCTTTCCGGCTCCGTTTCAGAAGAAGTTTCAGAAGATGTCAGCGAGGAAGTTTCCTCGGAAGAATTCGGGATGCTTTCGTTCTCGGAAACGATATCGGAGGATAAGGTCTGGGAGCTGCTGCTTTGTTCATCGCCGACAACATAACCGGTAATGATCAAAGCCAAAGACCCTACTGCTGCAAGGATCAGCAGAGTTAAAAGTAATTTTAAGATAAAGCGTTTGGTACGCGCTTTTTTGGAATAACGCATACTGTAATGAATGATTTTACGTTTTTTTCTTCTCATATGACCTTTCATAGCGGCATGCATAGCAGACCGGCGGAAACTTATGTTGAACGTTCATTAAATTTTAACATGGAGAATGGCAAAAAAATGCTTTCTGCCTCTATTATACTACATTCCGAAGAAAAAAGCAATGATGCAAAATAAATGTTTATAGATTCTTCTCGCCATAAACCGGAAATTTATGGCACAATATATAGTTTTGGGACATTTTATTTCCTTGGCGCAAGATGCACCGAAAATATCGATGACGGATATACTGAGACAGAAGGGAGGGGATGGATTGGAGATCACAAAGATCGGAGCGGATGCGTTCAAGCTCAGGATCGGAAAATCGGAACTGACACAGTACGGTTTGAATTTTGCTGCGTTGGATCGCCGTGATATAAAAACCAGGATGCTGTTGGAGCAAGCCGTTATACAGATAGAGGCAGAGCATCGGATGAGATATCGGCTTGAGGATCTCGTAACGGAATTCTTCCCGGATCAAAACGGCGGATGTTTTTTGTACCTCAATGGTTCAAAGGGGAGGGCACAGAACAAAAAGGAACAGCAGATTTGTTGTTGGGTGTTTGACTCGCTGCAAGATTTTGAGCGTTGTCCCATTGCAATACCTGAAAAAACGCCTGTTTATTTGTATAATGATATGTGTTTTATACCGAAAGGAAAGAAATATTGCCCTTTTGAATTCGCACAGCCGATTTGTTTTGATGAAACGGTCTGGCCGATCTTTTTGGAATATGCGAAAACGGTAAAATAAAAACCCGCAAACATTTGGTTTGCGGGTTTGGTTTATGCATATCGAAGGGTGTAGATTGCCTGCGCCGGGTACATATTGCCGAACACATAAGAACCGGAAACCAGAACATTGGCACCGGCTTCTTTGACCAGATGTGCGGTATGTTCATCGATACCGCCATCCACTTGAATGTACAGATCGCGTTTTTCTTCCGGAAGGCGCATCACAAGACCTTTGACCTCTCTTAAGCGGGAAAGAGAACCCTGGATAAATTTCTGGCCGCCGAAGCCCGGATAAACGCTCATGATCAATATCATTTCCAAATCGGTAAGATACGGTCTGACTGCATCGATCGGCGTATCCGGAGAAATAGCGAGACCTGCTTTTTTGCCGCAGGCATGGATACGGTCAATGACCTCTTTCGGGTCATCCTTGGATTCTACATGGAAGCAGATCATATCGGCGCCGGCTTTGGCAAACGCATCCACATATTTTAACGGATGCGAGATCATCAGATGCACATCGAAAAACAGATCGGTCACTTTGCGCAGAGAATGGATAACCGGGATGCCAAACGAGATGTTCGGTACGAAATCACCGTCCATAATATCCAGATGCAGCCAATCCGCATGCGGCTCGATCACTTTTATATCACGCTCCAGACAGCTGAAATTCGCTGCCAGCAGAGAAGGGGAAATAATCAAGATAGACCTCCGTTTCTTTGGTAAAACCAAAAAACACAATTTTCACACTATATTGTACCCGAAAGTCCTGCATAAGTCAACTGTTTTGCGGATTTTCAAAACAATTCAACAAATTTTTGCGTTAAAAACATGACAGACGGAATACTAAGAACAGAAAGAACATTGGATAACGTCAAAATCTGGCTGGCTGCGGCAACATTTCTGTCAAATTTCTGTGAGAACATAACGATGACGGCGGCAGACGGACAAGCCGAAGAGAGGATATTGATCAAGATCAGTTTGGTATCCAGTCCCGGGATCAAAGCATAGATCAATGCGGTCACGATCGGGACCAGAAGGTTTCTCAAAAACACGGGATAGTAATTTTTGATATGGCAGAAGGCGTCTTTGATCGGACTTTGTGCCAAGGTGACACCGACTACAACCATGGCAAGCGGCGTGTTAAGCGCTGCAACATAGCCGATGGTCTGTGTCAGTACATACGGCAGCGTGATACGGCTTAAGAACAGGATGATACCGATCACAACTGCGATGATCGCCGGAGAATACAGCGTTTTGATCAGTGCTTTGCGGTCAGTCTTGCCTGCAAGCTGGAGATAACCGTGCGACCAGGAGAAAAACTGGAATACGATCATATAGGCGCTGCCGAAAAAGACACCTTCATCACCGAATACGGCAGCACATAAAGGCAAAGCCATAAATCCGCAGTTGGAGTAAACCGCAGCGAATTTGTGTGTCGGAGCAAGTGGGTTGTTCTTTTTGCGTACCATGACCGTTGAGATTGCAATGCCGATGATATGACTTGCGATACCGAGTAAAAAGGCGATACCCAGACGCAGCAGACGGGACGGATCGTACTCCATAAAAAAGGCATTGATGATGGTGGCTGGAGCTACGATTTTTAACAGGAGGTCGGTGATTTTCTGGTTGGACGGCTGATCGATAATCTTTAATTTGTAGGCGAAAAAGCCGACAGTGATCAGCAGACACATGATAATGACCTGCTGCAATACGGTAGATGCGATTTCCATAATGTTCTCCTATGCGATATTTATTGGAGGAAGCGGTATATTCTGCTTCGTTATCGGAATGCTAATAACACAGTTTTTGATAACGGGAGGAGGAAGGCTATGCCGGTTTCCAGAAAAGAATACAGTAAAATGGTGGATAAGCGAACACCGCCCAGCAAGGCATTGCGTGATATCACGCTTGCGTATCTGTTTGGCGGGATGATCTGTGTATTGGGACAGCTTTTGACCGAAGGGTATTTAGCCCTCGGTTGGATCTTAAAAGAAGCACAGACCTTATCGTCGATCACTTTGGTGCTGCTTGCGGCACTTTTGACCGGATTGGGGTGGTTTGATGATATTGCAAAGATCGCTGGCGCAGGTACTTTTGTTCCGATCACCGGATTTGCCAATGCAATGGTCTCGCCGGCATTGGAATTTCGCTCAGAGGGGTGGATCCTGGGACTGGGTACAAAGCTGTTCTCGGTTGCAGGCTCTGTTATCATCTACGGCATCTCCGCCAGTGTAATCTATGGTTTCATCTATTGGATATTTCAAAGTTTTATTTAACGGATTCCTTGAGTGCATTTGCCCACGCAAGCGGAATCGCTAAATTGCCTTTGCCGACACCGATCTTAAGATCGGGCTTGTTGCTGCCGTGATAGTCGCTTCCTCCGCTGCAAAGCAGACCGAAGCGTTTTGCGGTTTCTGCGGCATTTTTTGCGGTATCCGCATTGTACAGGGAATAAACCGTTTCGATGCCGATCAGTCCGTGTTCTTTTGCCTGTGGGAGAAATTCCTCCAGTTGCGCTTGTGTCAGATTCAGATACGGATGTGCAAGCACCGGTACCGCATCGATGGAACGCAAAAAGGACAGCATTTCCCACACGGTGATACGTTGGGGCTCTTTGTAAAAGCCTGCTTTTTTGGAAAGCAGGGTGTTAAAAGCCGCATTCATCGAAGGGGTGAACCCCTTTTCGGTCAGGGCAGCGGCGATATGTGCGCGATTGACTCTGCCGTTTGGCGTTTTGGCTTTGATCTGCTCATAATCCAGCGGATAGCCGGCGGCATTCAGCGCTTTGATCAGGTCAAGGTTACTTTGCTCTTTGAGCTGATGTGCTTTGGCCATCTTTTCCATGATCTGCGGGTAATGCTTCGGATCGAGGAACAAGCCTAAAAGGTGCAGTTCGGTTCCGTTATAGTCCACCGAAAACTCCGCACCGCAGATGGCCTCGATCGGCAGATCTTTGGCAGCATTTAAGAAGTGGAGGAGACCGTCGGTGGTATTATGGTCGCACAGTGCGACGGCAGACAGGCCGCATTGTACCGCTGCCTGCAGAATTTCCTGAGGGGTGTCGGTTCCGTCAGAGAAGATGGAATGGGTATGTAAATCACAATACTGCTGCATAGTTTTCACTCCTTTAACTGTCATTATAGCATATCTTATTTCAAATGTAAATGTCGCTCCCGAATAACAAAGAAAACGAGGATCAGCATATGATACACAGAAAGAATCTCATTGAATTTGAAACACCGCCAAAAATCATCGCATCTGCCGCAGTCGGCGGAAAGAAAGAAGGGGAAGGTCCGCTCGGCGATTATTTTGATACGATATCCGGTGACAGTCGCTTCGGTACCGACAGTTGGGAGAAGGGGGAAGCCAAGATGCAGGAGGAAACGATCCGCATCGCATTGCGCAAAGCAAAGCTGCCTCCCGAACAGATCGATCTTCTCATCTGCGGTGATCTGATCAACCAGTGTATTGCATCTGCATACAGTGCCAGAAATTTGAGCATTCCGTATGCAGGAGTATATAATGCCTGTGCCTCGATGGCGGAGAGCATGGTTTTCGGTGCGGTTTTAGCAGGACTCGGTGTGATGGATCATGTTGTTTGTGCAGCTTCCTCTCATTTTTGCACAGCGGAGCGGCAATACCGTTATCCGCTTGAGTACGGTGGTCAGCGTTCGCCTTCGGCACAGTGGACCGCTACTGCGGCAGGTGCAGCCGTCATCAGCGGTAAAAGCGAAGCGGTAAGTCCCGTGTCGGTCAAAAGGATCTTTTTTGGGAGGGTGATCGATTATGGAATCACAGACCTGACCAATATGGGAGCCGCTATGGCACCTGCCGCTGCAGATACGCTGATGCG
>JBGUUN010000089.1:0-4098 GCA_045133555.1 Oscillospiraceae bacterium | reverse complement strand
TTCTCTGTCTCTCGACTTTGAACTTTTTCATTATATCACTTATTTCGCCTTTTGTCAAGACCTTTTCGTGATTTTTTTACTGCCCGGTCTGCACTCTCTCGTGCTCTCCCTGACAGCTTGATTATTATAGCACGACTAGAAGCTTTTGTCAACACCTTTTTTCAGCTTCTCTGTTTTTCATAAAATTATCAAAGCTTATCTGAGGTAAATTCAACAGCATAAACCACAAACTGTCAAAAGCCGCACGCTTTTCCATTCCAAAAACTCTAATTGACTTTTTGCATCATCTGTGGCATAATGAAATTGATCCATAAAAATAGGAGGAGCAGATATGTCCGAATATCTTGTTTTTGCCAGCGATCTGGACGAAACTTTACTCAACAAAGATCACTTGATCCCGAAGCGCAACATCGATGCGATCCAAAAAGCACGCACCGAATACGGCATCAAGTTCATTCCGGCGACCGGCCGCGGCTATTCCGCTACCGGACGCGAACTCAAACAATTGGGACTTACCGATCTTGCCGGAGAGTATGTCCTCTCTTACAACGGAGGATGTCTGACCGAAAACAAAGGCAACCGCGAGATCTATTTCCACGCACTTCCTTATGAGAAGGTCTGCGAGATCGTAAACTTTGCAAAAGATCTCGATGTCTGCATCTGCATCTATACCGTCAAGATGATCTATATGTATCATGCAAACGACAACGAGCGTGAACGAAAGATCGGTCAGGGTGTTGATTTTTGCGAACTGCCGGATCTTGATCTTTCTTTCTTAAAGGAAACACCGATCGCGAAGATCATCCTGCAGAATCTGGATATGGCATATCTGCATTCCATTGAGCCGCTGTTTGCGCCGATCTTTGCCGATTGCTGCAGTCCTACCTACTCCGCAGGCCGATATATGGAGATCGTCCCGGCGGGGGTGGACAAAGGAAAAGGTCTTGAAAAGCTTTCCGCGCTGCTGGATATCCCGCTTTCCAAATTTATCGTCGCCGGCGACAGCAGCAACGATCTGCCGATGCTCCAAAAAGCGGGGCTTGCCGTCTGCCCTTCCAATGCAACCGATGAGGTCAAAGCGATCTGCGATTATGTTGCAGCGGCAGACAATAATGAAGGCGTCATTGCCGAGGTCATGGAGAAATTTATCTTCTGCGACCGCACTTAACGTTTGTACGTCGGCGCGATATCCGACCAAATCATATATAAAGAAAAGGGGAAAATTTTATGTCACTGGTTCAATTCAACTTCGAAAGCGAATACTTAAACAACAATCACACCGTTTCCATTATCCTGCCGGACAAACCGAGAAACATCACCGGAAAAGACTTCTACGGTTCGGGCAAAAAATACCAGGTACTCTGGCTGCTGCACGGCACCTTCGGTGACCACAGCGACTGGATCCGCAAGAGCAACATCGAACTGTATGCCTGCGAAAAAGACTTGGTGGTCGTTATGCCGAGCGGCATGAACGCAAACTATGCCAACTGGGAAAACTTCTCGATCGGCTACAATATGTACGATTATCTAACCGAAGAACTGATGCCGCTTGTCTACAACTGGTTCCCGGTTTCGGATAAGAAAGAAGATAACTTCATCGCCGGACTTTCGATGGGCGGTACCGGTACGCTGATCTATGCGCTCAACCATCCGGACAAATTTGCGGCTGCTGCCGTTTTATCCTGCTGTCCGTTCCGCTATGGTTTCACCAACAACGATAAGATCGACGGCAGATCCAAAGGCATGGTGGAAAACCGCGGCGGTATCGAAGGCTACTTAAACTCCTACGAAAACACCTGGGGGTTGGTTGAAAAATTAAAAGACGATCCGTCTCTCCCGCGCTTTTACTTTACCATCGGCACCGATGACTTCTTATATGAAGATTATCTGACCTTCAAAGCACACGCAAAAGAAATCGGCTTTGATGCGGTATTTGAAGAAGTGGAAGGATACCGTCACGAATGGCGTTTCTGGGACCTGTCGATCCAGAAAGCACTCACCTTCTTCGGACTGGATCGCACCGATGCGGGCAAACCGTTCTGATATTGGTCTGTTTGTGTCTTAACAAGCACCCTGATATGCTTTTTTTGCGCTGCTACTTGCATTCGGGAAGAAAGCATGGTATCATTAACATAAGAATATATCCGGCATATTCCGGATTATAAGGAGGATAAAATCATATGAAACCGATCACCGGTAGTTTTTTTGAATTTGATCATCACAGCCGTTATGAGGGCAAATATTATAACGAAACCCTCTGGAATTTCACCGAAGAACAGTGGCGTGCAAAAGTACGCGAGCACAAAAACATGGGTCTTGATACCCTGATTTTGCTCTGCACCGCGATCTATGACGAGTGCTACTACGATTTCGATGAAATGCCGTTTGCAAAACACATTGCCTGCAAAAACGTAATGGAAGTATTCTTAGACGAATCCGATAAGCTGGGTCTGGATGTTTACCTCTCCGCAGGCTTCTACGGCGACTGGACCTTACCGCAGGACAACACCACCCAGAGACCGCTGATCGAAAAAGCGATCCGCGGCATGAAACGTGTCAATGAACTGTACGGCCACCACAAATGCATCAAGGGCTGGTATATGCCGGACGAGTGGGAGATCAAAGGCCACTTCGAGGAGCGCTTCATCGATTACATCAACGAGATCTCCGCAGTTGTTCATTCCTTCAATCCGGAATACAAGACCATCATCGCACCGTACGGCACCAATATGACCACTCCGGACGACAAATATGCAGAGCAGCTCTCCCGTATGGATGTTGACTACATTGCATATCAGGATGAGGTCGGTGTTGAAAAATCCACTCCGGAGCAGACCGGTGCATACTACAAAGCACTCAAAGAAGCACACGACAAAGGCGGCAGAGCAAAACTCTGGGCTGACGTTGAAACCTTCAAATTCGAGGGTCAGGTATATAAGAGCGCACTGCTGTCCGCAGATTGGGAGCGTGTAAAAGCACAGATGGAAGCAGTTTCTCCGTATGTTGAGAAGATCATTGTTTTCACCTGCCAGGGCTTACTCACCGAGCCGAACAGCATCTGCCGTGCAGGTTACCCGGAATTACCGGAAAAACTCTACACCGATTATATGAACTGGTTGGAGAATGAGAGCAAATAACCCCGTAGAAAATGCTTGTCTGACCGACAAGCATTTTCTGAATTGAGGAGGAAAATCATATGAAACCGATCACCGGAAGCTTTTTCGAATTTGACCATCACAACCGTTTCGAAGGCAAATACTACAACGAATCCCTCTGGAATTTCACCGAGGAGCAGTGGCGTGCCAAGGTCCGCGAGCACAAAAACTTAGGCTTTGATACCCTCATCCTGCTCTGCAGCGCTTTATACAACGAGGTCTACTTCGATTTTGATGAGATGCCGTATGCCAAGCACATCAAATGCAAAAATGCCATCGAGGTTTTCTTGGACGAATCCGAAAAACAGGGCTTAAAAGTATATCTCTCCGCAGGTTACTACGGCGACTGGACCTTACCGGAAGAAGCAACCACCGACCGCAATCTGGTGGAGCTTGCCATCCGCGGCATGAAACGCTTAAACGAATTATACGGTCACTACTCCTGCATCATCGGCTGGTATCTGCCGGATGAATGGGAGATCAAGGGTCATTTTGACGAACGTTTCATCTCCTACATCAACGAGATGGCAGCGGTAGCACATTCCTTCAATCCGGATTATAAAGTAGGTATCGGCCCGTACGGTACCAACATGACCACCCCGGACGAGAAGTATGTCGAGCAGCTTTCCCGCATGGATCTCGACTTCATTGCTTACCAGGACGAGGTCGGTGTCTACAAATCCACCCCGGAGCAGACCCCTGCTTACTATAAAGCGTTGAAAGAGGCCCACGACAAAGCAGGCCGTGCCGCACTTTGGGCAAATGTTGAGACCTTTAAGTTCGAGGGTACCCGCTACCAGAGTGCATTGCTTCCGGCAGAATGGGATCGCGTCAAAAAACAGATCGAGGCAGTCTCGCCGTATGTCGAGAAGGTCATCTGCTACACCGTTGAAGGTATGATGACCGAGCCGGGCAGCATTTCCCGTGCCGGACACCCGGAAAC
>JBGUUN010000088.1:0-7724 GCA_045133555.1 Oscillospiraceae bacterium | reverse complement strand
TTGGGATAACCGTTTCAAATATGTCGATGAGCTGCGCAGAATGGGTGCTAACATCTCGGTAGACGGCCGTGTTGCTGTCATCGAGGGCGTAGAACATCTGACCGGTGCACCGGTTAAAGCGCTGGATCTTCGCGCAGGTGCTGCAATGATCGTTGCGGCTCTGGCTGCACAGGGCACCACCGAGATCGAGAATATCCGCTATGTTGAGCGCGGTTACGAATCGATCGAAGATAAATTGCGTTCTGTCGGTGCGGATATCAAGAAGATCGTTCTCCCGGATCCGGTAGATCTTGCAGCTTCTTTATGATCCGGATGTGAGGAGAGAAAGTGGCTTTTTTATATAATTTCGGCAGTTCCTCCGGCGGTAATGCGACCTATGTCGGTGACCGCAGCTGCGGTGTGCTGATCGATGCGGGGCTCAGCGGTAAAAATGTCTTTTCCCGTTTGGATGCGATCGGCGTTCCGTTAAGCGCACTGCAGGGCATCTTTATCACGCATGAACATTGTGATCATGTCAAGGGTTTAAAGACGATCGCCAAAAAGACCAAAGCTCCGGTTTATGCAACAGCGCCGGTTTTGGACCATCTGATTGCCAAGGAAATGATCCTTCCGCAGCAGGCAAGACTGCTTTCCGAGGTGACTTCGGTGCAGGATATCCTGCAGGTCAAAGCGTTTGATACACCGCATGACAGCCTGCACAGCGTGGGTTATACCATCGAAAGCGCACAGGGCGGTAAAGCTTCCGTCTGTACCGATTTGGGTTATATGACCGAGGAGATCATCTCACACATCAAAGATTCCGATATTTGTATGCTGGAATCCAATTACGATGAAAATATGTTGATGGTCGGCAGTTATTCCTGGGAGTTAAAGCAGCGTATCCGCGGACATCGCGGGCATCTTTCCAATGAGGATGCATCGCAGTCGCTGCTGCGTTTGCTCAACGAGGGATGTCAGAATTTCCTGCTGGCGCATCTGAGCAAAGAAAATAATCGACCGGAGATCGCGTATTTACAGGCTGTCGGAATGCTTAAGAACATCGACGCTGTGGTGGACAACGATTATCGTCTGCGCGTCGCCGAACCGTTGAATACCAACTGTGAATGCCTGGCCTTTTAGTCAGGCTTCAAGTATTATTGATAGGAAGTTTGTTATGCTGACTGTAAATCTGATCGTAATCGGAAAACTCAAAGAAGCGTATCTGCGAGATGCCTGCGCGGAGTATTGTAAGCGCCTTCAGGCATTTTGTAACATTAAGGTCATTGAGCTTGCTGAGTACCGCCTGCCGGATAAGCCGTCCGAAAGTCAGATCACAGCGGGGATGGAGCAGGAAGCAAAGGCGATTCTGCAGAAAGCAAAAGGTGCGATCGTGCCGCTTTGCATCGAAGGCAAGCAGGTCACTTCCACCGAGTTTGCGGATTATTTTGAAGAACAGGCGAATAACGGCATCAGCGAGATCAGCTTTATCATCGGCGGTTCGTTTGGACTTTCGGATGAAGTCAAACGCGCCGGCAAGTTTAAAATGTCGATGTCAAAGATGACATTCCCGCATCAACTTGCAAGAGTTATGCTGCTTGAGCAGATCTATCGCGCATTCTCGATTTCCGCCGGAACTCGGTACCATAAATGATGATGCAACAATTTTTTGTTCATAACAACAAATTACGGGATAAAATTTGGTTAATTTTTCCTGTTTTTTTATGGTGACAAAATTCGCGTAAAGTGGTATAATATAGGTGATTGGTTGCGGCTTAGTGAATAATGAGGCCGTGTAGATTGCAAAAAGGGTGAATTATTTGGAAAAAATCGTCAATATCGATCGCGTGGATGACTTGGTCAGCTTATTCGGTGAATTCGATAAGAATATGACTGCGGTTGAACGCGCGTTTCATGTTAATATTGTCAGCCGTGACGGCGCATTAAAGATCACCGGTAATTCGGAGGAAGATCTTTTTTATGCCGGTAAAGCGATCGAAACGCTTTTGTATTTCATCGTACGCGGTGAGGAGATCACAGAACAGAAGGTGGAATACTGCATTGCCATGGCAAGAGAGGGCAATACCGAAGCGGTAAAGAAGCTTTCTTCCGACTGTATCTGTATTACCGTGACAGGAAAACCGATCAAGCCGAAAACGCTCGGCCAGAAAAATTATATTGAAAAGATCGCCAACAACACCGTTGTGTTCGGTATCGGACCTGCCGGTACCGGTAAGACCTATCTTGCCGTAGCAATGGCTGTTAAGGCGTTTAAGGCGCAGGAGGTCAGCCGTATCATCCTGACCCGTCCGGCGGTAGAAGCGGGTGAGCATCTCGGATTTTTACCGGGTGACTTACAGACTAAAGTCGATCCGTATTTAAGACCGCTGTACGATGCGCTGTTTGACATGTTCGGTGCGGAAACATTTGCCAGACATATGGAAAAAGGTGTGATCGAGGTCGCACCGCTTGCATATATGCGAGGCCGTACGCTGGATGACAGTTTCATCATTTTGGATGAGGCACAGAATACCACACCGGAGCAGATGAAGATGTTCTTAACCCGTTTGGGTCAGAATTCCAAGGCGGTGGTCACCGGTGACGTGACCCAGATCGACCTGCCGGACCGCAGACGTTCCGGTCTGATCGAAGCGTCCAAGGTACTTCGCCATGTGGAGGACATCAGCATCGTTACATTTTCCGAACGTGATGTTGTACGAAATAAGATCGTACAGCAGATCATTAAAGCTTATGATAAGTATTATGAGGAGGTTAAACGGTAATATGGACAAATTAAAAGTAATTATCAGCAACAGACAGAAAGCTGTAAAAATCCCGACCGGTATGAATCTCTTAATCAGACGCTGCTGTCATGCAGTTTTGGTAAATGAGAAATTTGAAGGAAGCGCTGAAGTAAGTGTTTCTTTTGTTACCAATGACGAGATCCGTCAGTTGAATAAAGAGTACAGAGAGAAAGACAGCGCTACCGATGTACTGTCCTTCCCGCTCGGTGAGAACGGTGTATACGATGTCAATGAGTCCACCGGTGCGTATCTGCTGGGCGATATCGTTATCTCCGTTGAGAAAGCAGTAGAACAGGCAGGTTCTTTCGGCCATACGCTGCAGCGTGAGATGGCATTCCTGGCAGTTCATTCCATGTTCCATCTGCTTGGCTATGACCATGAGAAGGGCGGTCTGGAATCTGTTATCATGCGCGAGAAGGAAGAAAAAGTTCTCGCAGAGCTGGGTCTTACCCGTCAGGCAAGCTTTGTTGTCTGATTTTTGAGATGATGCTATACCTGTCGCTCCCGTACAAACGGTCCGACAGGTATTTTTATTGACGGATAGGGTGAGTAAAATGAATGCAAAACGCGAAATCAGAAGCCTTGGGCAAAGTTTCCGGTATGCCGCAGCGGGATTTCTCTGCTGCATCGGCAGCGAACGGAATATGCGCATCCACCTTTCAGCCTTTGTGCTGTTGTCGGTGTTTTCGTATTATTACGGCTTAGACCGTTATGAGTACCTGCTTTTTGTGCTGGTTTGCGGATTGGTCCTGTTTGCAGAGATGGTCAATACGGCTGTGGAAGCAATCATCGACCTGGTATCTCCGTCCTATCAGACCCTTGCTAAGGTGGCAAAAGATGTTGCGGCGGGTGCGGTGCTGCTGACCGCAGCGGTTGCAGTGATAATCGGTATCGGACTGTTTTCGGACATTGATCGTCTGTATGCAGTGGCAATGCTGTTTTGGCAAGCACCGATCCGTTTGCTGATTCCGGTGGTTTTGATCCCGGCGGCACTCTTCTTTATCTTCAAAGGAAACGGCATCGTTTCAAAATTACATTCCAAACGTAAGAAATGACATCGAACAGAAAGGATATATTTATGGAAACTCGTTCTTTATTTGCGGCTTTGGTAGGTCGTCCGAATGTCGGTAAATCTTCTTTGCTCAATGCTTTGCTTGGCGAAAAGATCGCTATCGTTACCGATAAACCGCAGACCACCCGTACCCGTATCACCGGTGTATTGACCAAATGGCCGGTACAGTATGTATTTATCGACACCCCGGGCCTGCATAAGGCGTACAATAAACTCAGCAATGCTATGGTGAAGGCAGTGCATTCTTCTTTAGGTGACGTTGATCTGGCAATCCTGCTGATCGATGCATCTCAGAAGATCGGTGCTCCGGAGATGGAATTGATCGAAGATATCAAAAAGAGCGGTCTGCCGAGTGTGCTGGTCATCAATAAGATCGACCTGCTGCCGAAAAAGGAAGATGTCGCTGCTGTGATCGCTGCAGTTTCCAAGCTGCATGACTTTGATGCGGTCATTCCGATCAGCGTCATTCAGAATGACGGCGTTTCCCTGGTACTGGATGCGATCACTCCGTTTGCCGAGGAAAACGTTCACTTCTTCCCGGAGGATAGCCTGACCGACCAGCCGGAGCGTCTGCTGGTTGCTGAAATGGTACGCGAAAAACTGATGCAGAATCTGCAGCAGGAGGTACCGCACGGTGTTGCGGTTGTGGTAGAGCGTATGCATGAGCGTGAGGATGCACCGATCATGGATATCGATGTCACCATCTACTGTGAGAGAAAAACGCATAAAGGTATTATCATCGGTAAGAGCGGTGCGATGCTCAAACGTATTGCAACCAGTGCAAGAAATGATATGGAGCACTTCCTTGATATCAAGGTCAACCTGCAATGTTGGGTAAAAGTACGCGAGGGTTGGCGTGACTCCGCAAACTTCATCAGAGACATCGGCTTGTCCGAGTGATGCGATGCAGCTAAAAACGAATGCGTTGGTGCTGACACCGCGCAATGTCGGTGAAAACGATAAGATCCTTGTGATGCTCAGTGAAGAACTCGGTGTTATTGAGGCAACGGCACGCGGTGCACAGCGGATGAAAAATAAATATTCCACCCTCTGCCAGCCGTTTTGCTATGCAAGGGTGGAGTTGTTTCGCGGTAAGAGTAGTTGGCTCATCGACAATGTTGAGGTGCTCGACGCGCATTTTATGCTGTCTGCCGATCCGTTTGGTGCTGCACTTGCATCCTATTTTTGCGAGGTGGTGCGTACACTTTCTCCGAGTGAGGATACAGCAAAGGATTATCTGCAGCTGCTTATGAATTTGTTTTATCTGCTGGAGCAGGGCACGCGTGATATTAAATTGCTCAAAGCAATCTTTGAGCTGCGCAGTCTGGTTTATGCCGGCTATGCACCGAATCTGGTGGCCTGTAAGGGCTGCGGAAAATTCGAGGATGAGATTATGCATTTTCTGCCGCAGCAGGCGAGTCTGATCTGCTCGGATTGCCTGCAAAAAGAGGAGGGTTCGCTTTGGCAGATGCCGGTGAGCAAAGCGGTATTGAATGCGATGCGCTATATCGTTTACGGTGATGCGCATAAAATCTTTTCATTTCGCTTAAAAGAGCCTTCGCTGACAGCACTTGAACGGGTGACCCAAAGCTATCTGCTGCACTGCACCGAGTCGGATTACCGTTCGCTGCAGGTATACCGTTCACTTATCGAACCGATGTTCGGAAAGGACATATAACTTATTTTATGAAAAATATATCTCAGAAATATTGTGATACTCTGGAATTAAATAAGATCCTTGAGGAGCTTGCAAAGCTTGCCTGCTGTGATTATGCCAGAGAAAAGATCCATGCGATCAAGCCGGAGACCAATTACAGATTGGTATTGGATGAATTGCAGAAAACCAACGATGCGTTTGAACTGAGCATGCTGTACGGTTCTCCGCATTTTTCCAATATGGTGGATCCGACGCCGTCGCTGCAGATGGCAGAAAAAGGCGGTATGCTTTCCACCCGTGCGCTGCTGAATATCGCAGAGGTACTGCGTGAGATCCGTGCGTTGGTAGAATGGTTCGGCAGATGCAAAGGAAAAGAAAATTCGCTGACCCCGATCTTTAACATGCTTCGCCCGAATAAGACCCTCGAGCAGCGTATCACCTCGGTCATTATCACCGAAGAGGAGATCGATGACTATGCAAGTGATGAGTTGGCACTCATCCGCCGCCGCATCCGTCATAGCTCTGCAAAGATCAAGGAGTCGCTCAATAAGGTGCTGCGCTCTGAATCCGGTCAGCGTGCATTGCAGGAAAACATCGTCACCATGCGTGACGGCAGATATGTTGTTCCGGTCAAAGCCGAATACCGCGGTGTGGTAAAAGGTCTGGTACATGATACCTCCGCAACCGGTGCGACCTTGTTCATCGAGCCGATGGCGGTCGTTGAGGCAAATAATGAACTGCGTGTGCTGAAAGCACAGGAAAAAGCGGAAATTGAACGTATTCTGTATGAACTTTCCGCCCTTTGTGCAAACGAGGCACAGATGATCTCGGATAACTTTGAAACGGTGATCGATCTGCATCTGTATTTCGTCAGAGCGCAGTATGCGGAGAATACCAAATCCATGATGCCGAAGGTGGTAAACGACGGTACCATCCGTCTGCATAAAGCACGCCATCCGCTGATCGACGCCAAAAAGGTCGTTCCGATCGATGTCGAGATCGGCGGTAAATTCCGCATCCTCTGCGTTACCGGTCCGAATACCGGCGGTAAGACCGTTACCTTAAAAACGGTCGGTCTGCTGACCTTAATGGTCATGTGCGGTATGATGATCCCGGTTGCGGATGACAGCGTGATCTCGGTGTTTGATCAGGTGCTGGTGGATATCGGCGACGAGCAGAGCATCGAACAGAGCTTATCCACCTTCTCCTCGCATATCACCAATACCATTCGCATCCTGCAGAAAGCGGACGATCATTCGCTGGTGCTGCTTGACGAGCTTGGTTCCGGTACCGACCCGACAGAGGGTGCTGCTCTTGCAATTGCGATCTTAGAGCGTTTCAGAAAACTTGGCTCGGTGGTCGGTATCACCACCCACTATGCTGAGCTGAAGGTATATGCGCTGCAGACCGAAGGTGTTGAGAACGCCTGCTGCGAATTTGATGTGCAGTCGCTGCGCCCGACCTACCGTCTGCTGATCGGTGTTCCGGGTCGCTCCAATGCATTTGCGATCTCTGCAAGACTCGGTATGCCGGAGGAGATCTTAAACGATGCGAAGGCACAGGTCGCCGGCGATCAGAGAAAATTCGAGGATGTTATCGAGCAGCTTGAGACCTCCCGTGAGGAATACGAGCAAAAGAGCATTGAATGTGATAAGAAACAGGCAGAGCTGGATGCGCTGCAGAAACGCCTGAATGAGGATATGGGTGAGACCCTGCAGAAACGCGATGATATCATCGACCGTGCAAACAGGGAAGCACAGCGTATCGTTGCACAGGTAGAGGCACAGTCCAAGGCGTTGATCGATGAACTGGATAAGCTGCGGAAAGAGAAGGACAAAGCAGACTTCTCGGAGCGTGAACTGCGTGCAAGAAATGAACTGCGCAGTAAACTCGGCAAGATGTACGAGGATGCCAATCCGGTATCCGCACGCGACAACAGTGATTATGTCCTGCCGCGTCCGCTGAAAGTCGGTGATACCGTACTGATGGTGGATATCAACCAGCGCGGTACCGTTACCGATGTCGGTGCAAAACAGGTCACCGTTGCTACCGGTGCGATCAAGACCAAGGTTGCGATCGCAAATCTGCGTCTGGTACAGGCAGATCCGAAGAAGGATAAAAAGCAGACCGGCAGCGTGAAAAAGACGGTGGAGAGTGCACGTACCAGAAGTGCTTCTCTTGAGGTCGATCTGCGCGGTCAGACGGTAGACGAAGC
>JBGUUN010000087.1:0-24801 GCA_045133555.1 Oscillospiraceae bacterium | reverse complement strand
ACGCAGTTCTCCAAGCGGCAGATACATCTGCGACCACAGATTGGTAAATTCCTGCTCAAGCAGTTCCTGCGCCTCGGTATAACGGCGCTGCAAAGCCAGTTCTCTGCTCTTTTTGAAAACCTCTGCACCGTTTGGATTATCATAAAACTTAGGGAAACCGCTCCAAAGCGTATCCTCGTTCAGGCTGATGCGTTCGCTCTTGGCACCGCCGAATACCATTGCACCGATGCGTCCGTTGCCAAGCGGCATTGCTTCATTCCAGCTTGCAGCAGCTTCTTTGTACCAAAGCAGATTCGTTCCGATATTCATATTGTCCTCCTTATCGATGGATACGTGCATTTTCACTTACCAGTTTCTCGATCGCTTTTGCTTCCTCAAGATCTTTCACACCGCCGACACAGATGATAACACCTTCCGGCGAGAGATTTCGGGTCAAAAAGTCGATCTCATCGCGCTGCGGGATCAAGACCAAACCTTTACCCGCTTTCTGGATCTTTTTGAGTGCTTCGATATTTTCAGACACCTTCGGCTGACCCGCAACATGGGTCCACTGAATATTATTGATGGTCTTGACCGATAGGATCATATCCAGATGACGCAGCTGCTCGATGCCGTCCAGATGATAGGAACAATGTTCGAATGCGGCGGAAGTCTCCTCCAACTCCGGCAGGACGAATTCCTCAAACATTGCCGGCGAGATCATACAGGAGTAGTCGCACTGCAGCTGCAGATGGCGTTTGTCCGACCATAAGCTCATCCATGCATGAGAAGAACCGCCGAAGTTATTCTCTTTGATGATCTCAAAAAATTCCTTCTGGGTGTCCTTCCATACTGCCAGGATCTTATCTCTTGCCGCATGCACAAATTCCGGGTTGTCTACCATATCAAATAAAAGCTCATTGACACCGCGCAGCTGTGCCAAGCCGTCAATGATACCGCAGTTATCGTTCATACCGACCAGGTATTGATTTCCTGCCAGTTTGACAAGCTCACGGGTATACTGTTTCTGACGCTCAAACGCGGTCGGGTCGTACACCATCTTGTCTGCATCCGGCTCATGCAGCACCGGATCAAACCAGATGGTCTCCGGCGCATAGCCCGGTTTACAGCCGAAATATTCACATTCTGCCGCAGTACCGAAGTACGGCAATGCAGACGGAAGCGCTTCATATAAATATACGTTCTGTTCACAGCCGCGCAGCATCGACTCATGCATCAACAGCGGGTTGGTATACCGTTCCTCTAAGGAACACGGCTGCGGCGGCGGGAGGACTTTGCCGTCCTTACGCGGCATGGTCATCGACAAAAGACAACGGTCGTGATTCTCAAGATTCCAATAGGCATCAAAATACTCTTTTGACTGCTCAAAATTTTCTTTATAATACAACATCGTTTTAATCCCCTTATCTGACAGTAAGATTTGTCTTACCCTAATTATAGTGATTTTTCGGATAAAATGCAATAGCCGTCAGATTAAAACGCAATATTTTCCTTGTCAACCGGCAGTGGTATATGCTATAATGAAACCAAAGAAGAACGGTCATTCTGTATCAAATTTCAAGGAGGACTTTACCATGTCTGAACCTGTTTTGGATGTATTCGCATCCGAATATATCTACCGCACCACCCTTACCGTACCGGAAAACGGTTTTTACAATGTCGATTTCTTTTATTCTCACGATAACTGGGACACCTGGATGAAGCTGGACATCGTCGGCGAAAACGGCGAAACCGTATGCTATATCCCGCCGCTGCCGAAAAAATACAAAAGTACCACCATGCTGCTTTACCTGTTTGCGGGTACCAACCGCATCACCGCAGCGCCGCGCTTTGATCAGCCGACCGTTATCACCAATATTGCATTATCCGACAAAGTGCCAACCTTAAGCCCGAGCATCACCCCATCCGGTGACCGCTTTTATTTGGATAAGCCGAAAGACCGTCGTATTTTGGTCATCAGCTATACCGGTGCTCCGATCGGTGTTACCGATGGGGATACCGTACTCCCTTTTGAAACGGAAAAGCAGAGCCTATACGAAAATTCTTCCGCGCTTGAGCCGATGGAGCAAAAAGAGCCGTTCAACCACTATCATATCAAGCTTTCCGCAGATACGTTGCGTGAATTAAGCGAGGGCGTACATGAGCTTACCATCCTCCTGCCGCAGGAGCAGAAGATCACCTACACCCTGCATGTTGAAAAAAACGCCTCTGAAAGTGCCTTCAAGATCGTTTCCTTAAATGTCGGACACGGCAACTGCACGCTGCTGCGTCTGCCAAACGGTAAAAATTTGCTGATCGATACCGGTATTAAGAGCTGTGCCAAGGAAGTTATTTTACCGTATCTGGAAAAACACGGACTTTCCGTTGATTACTGTTTGATCACCCACTTCCACGGAGACCACATCGGCTGCCTTGATCAGATCTTGGATCGCTATCCGCTTTCTGTGCCGAAATATCCGGGCAACTTCATCAAAACCTCCGCAGAGGAACGCACGGAATATCTTTCGAGATTCAAGTATCTGGATTCCAGCATGCTTTGTCGATATGACCGTCTGGACAAGATCTGGGATCTCGGCGGCGTTGAGATCACGGTATTAAACAGCCGCTTTGACCAAAACGGCGATCCGATCGACCCGAATTTCCGCGACGAAAACCAAACCTCGGTTTCGATGTTAGTAAAATACAACGGCTTTAGCTACTACCACGGTGCCGACAATGAAGCGCCGAATCAGAAGAAAACGCTGGCGGACTTTACCGCTTGGGGCAAGGTGGATGAGCTTGCGTGCCATTATATGCTGGGCAACCACCACTTCCACGGCGATCTGGATACCGCTGCCATCCGTGCGATCAACCCGGTTGCCATCTTAGTCCCGGCAAATGCCGCACTCTACTCCCGCTCCGCATTTATGGTGGATTTCATGCAGGAGGTCGCAAAGGCAGACTTTGCGGGCAAACGTTTAAAAGACCTCTTTGTCAGCTATTTCTCCGGTACCGTCACGGTATCTGTAAACAGCGGGGACGATTGGCATTACGAAACGGATTAAAGTTTCAACCATCTTTGCAAACATTGTTTAAAACCCAAAAGGACTGCATTTTCATGCAGTCCTTTTATCGTTTTAGATTTGATCAATCCAAAGATTTCATGGTCGGGATCGATTCCCGGATGTATAGATCCCTATACACCACTAAGCCTCATACCTTTAGTGTCAGGTAATATACTCGACATTTGAATTCAATGCTGTTACCATACTGTCAAGATCAGACTCTGACACAACAACATCATCTTCATCCATTGTCTCCAATACTTCCAGAACACTTACAATGCTATCTGTTTCTTCATCACGAAAAACAAACAACTCTGTAAACCATACAACATTTACCCAATCAACCAAAGCATTTAGCGTTATCGTTTGATTGCGATATAACCGGATAGCGTTGACAACATGACTACACTTCAAAGGACAAGCCTTTGAGCATTCCACATTGTAAAGATCTTCTCCAATCGCTTGCTGCAAATCTGCCTTGCTGATCTGAAGTGCTCTAAATTCTTTGAGATATTCTTGCATTGTCACTTTTCCTTTCTGTGAACCAAATTACCACTGGGATCATAGGTCTCTTTATAGACGCGAATAGTACGCCCATCTGAATCTATAATCTTATAATATATGGCTTTTGAACCCGGAACCCTTCCTGGATTCTCCATTTTTATTTGATAGTTACCATCACCAAGCTTCTCAACAGAGAATTTATTATAGTGATTTGAACCACCTTAAAAAAATGATTTAGCATTACTCTGAATCTCTTTGGGCAGGGACGATATCGCACTTAATGCAGACGATTTCGAAGTTCCTTCATAAATCATTCTACTGCCCTTTGTTCCACCAAAACCACCATGAATCCCTGCACCCATTAGGCACTCACCGCCTTTTTGTGTGCAATCATATAATCGCTGTCGAACTGTAATACAGTAATTCCAGCCTCCCTATATGTTGCGAAAATCTCATCCGGAGCCGTACCGTAAACCACAATCGTTTTAGGCTTCAGCGTATTTACAACATAATCCAACCCTTCAGAAAAGCTTTGACGCTCTCGCACAAGCTTAATACAACCATGAGACCCTACTGCAATAATTGCGTTGTGCGGAACTCCCATACAGCATAGCTCGTGTGTTCGCTCATCTCCCCAACGAACATTTATAATCACAGGTATTCCCTGTTCTTGCAACCAATGCCCAATAGCACGACTGCGGTAAATGTTCCATTGCTGCATCACAAGCGGCATATCACGGTATACACTGAAATCAGGCGAAATAACACCTGCATATCTCTTTAAGATTGGCAAGGATTTACGCGGATGATTCCAAAACCTTTCAAAACTCACATCATCCTCAAAGAAGTGTACCCAAGCATCATAATCTTTTTGACCTATTGCTTTGGAGAACGGAATAAGTCTTGATGGGAGTATCGGCTGCTCCTTAATGCAGGGTATCTCAAGATCACCTGCATAGCTAGCATTTTCAACTAAAAAAGCATGAAAAACATCTTTACAGCCTACTCGTGTATTATTTTTTTAGACATGTTCTGTCTTTCTCCGCTTTGCCCAAAGCGGTTCCATCTTTGAGCGGGCTAAAATATTGCTCAGACAGATTGACAAAAAGGCAGAAATATGTTATACTTTTAAAGTCGTTAAGAAGTATTAAGCATATTTCTGCGGAAGTCACATGGTTATACTGCGCCAACAGTTTATCCATGTGACTTTTGTTTTTTTACTTCCAATACGCATCACCCTTTCTATAAGTGTTTAAGCTGAATATTAGCAGCTTCCCGAGAGACACCACATTGTTCAGCAATTTCAGATACACTCATCCCTTTAACAAGATGTGTTGGTATCATGAGTTCTCCTGCAAAGCATTTTGCCTGCCATTCGGGATCACAGTAAGCCGGAAGTTCTCCTCCACTAAAATTGCGTTCCAACTTAAAGCCACAGAAACAAAGCGTAAAATAATGCCCTATCTCATGTGCAATAGTCATCCTATCTCTTCCCTCACCATTGCATGCACCCTCATATACACTTTCTTTTATACGAATGTGCCCCGTACGAACGTCAGTATCAGCATGAACATTCTCTGGCAATAACTTATCTTCAATGATTTCGTAATTAAATTCGGGAAATAATTCCGTCATAACGTCGAGAAGCTCTACAATCGGAAAATACAGTTCATCATCGAGCTGTAAGAATTTTCTGAATACATTCACAAGAGTTCTGAGATTAAAACGTGATTTTGGCTCCACCTTATAATTGTTCAAACAGTCACCCCTCCTTACTACGTTTTAAGATTCTCATAATTTCTTTGCTTCTTTCGTCGTCAAGGGAATCAAACTCTCTTGCAAACGAAATAGCAAGTGCTCTGTTTCTGTCTGTTACATTTTGCAAATCAAGCTCAACAACATCATTGGTTTCAATTACTGCAACTCTCAACGCCTCTGCTTCGTCCTTTGTAAAAGAATATATACTCTTGAGCTTTTCAAACCAACTTGTAGGCATTTTTTTCTTACCATTCTCAACTGCCGATAAAAAAGCTGAAGAAACGCCCAACGCATCTGCCATTTCTTTCAAGATTTCTCCGTTATCTATACGGAGCTTCCTCAAAAATCTACCTATACTTGTTAGCATAGTCCATCCTCCTTTTAACCTTTTAGGTTAATAATATTATAACCCAAAAAGGTGATATTGTCAACCCCTTAGGTTAATTTTTTGAAAAATTTTCCTATAATAAAAAGTCTCCCAATGTATCACCAATACAAGGGGAGACTTTTCGTTTTTATCAATCCAAAGATTTCATGGTCGGGAATAACAGTACATCGCGGATTGCCGGGCTGTCGGTCAGTAACATAACCAGACGGTCGATACCGTAGCCGATACCGCCGGTCGGCGGCATACCGATCTCCAGAGCGTTTAAGAAGTCCTCGTCGGTGTGGTTTGCTTCGTCGTTGCCTGCAGCAAACTCCTCTTCCTGTTTTGCAAAACGCTCACGCTGATCGATCGGGTCGTTTAACTCGGAGTATGCGTTACACATCTCACGGCCGTAGATGAACAGCTCGAAACGCTCTACATGACCCGGCTCGGAAACTTTCTTCTTGGTCAGCGGGGAAACTTCGATCGGATGGTCGCAAACGAAGGTCGGCTGGATCATCTTGTCTTCACAGAATTCCTCGAAGAACAGGTTTAAGATATCACCTTTGGTATGACGAGCCTCGTAGTGAACGCCTTTCTCATCAGCAATCGCTTTTGCAGCTTCGGTATCTGCGATCTCATCGAAATCAACGCCCGCATACTGTTTTACAGCTTCCTTAACGGTGATGCGTGCAAACGGTTTGGACATATCGATCTCGGTGCCGCAGTAGCTGATAACAGCGCTGCCGCAAACGGTCTCTGCCAGATAACGGAACATGCTCTCGGTCAGTTCCATCATGCCCTCGTAGTCGGTGTATGCCTGGTATAACTCCATCAGGGTAAATTCCGGGTTATGACGGGTATCAACACCCTCGTTGCGGAATACACGGCCGATCTCGTAAACTTTATCCAGACCGCCTACGATCAGACGTTTTAAGTATAACTCTAAGGAAATACGCAGTTTAACATCCTCATCCAGTGCGTTGTAATGGGTCTCGAACGGACGTGCAGCAGCACCGCCTGCGTTAGCGACCAGCATCGGAGTCTCAACTTCCATGAAGCCGCGGCGGCCTAAGAACGCTCTGATCTCGGAGATGATCTGGGAACGTTTTTTGAAGGTCTCTTTTACATCCGGGTTCATGATGAGGTCTAAGTATCTCTGACGGTAACGGGTGTCAACGTCTCTTAAACCGTGCCATTTCTCCGGCAGCGGTTTTAAGCACTTGGTCAGCAGGGTAACTTCGTCTGCTTTAACAGAGATCTGACCCTTCTGGGTGCGGAATACTTCACCGGTGATACCAACGATATCACCCACGTCGTATTTTTTGAAATCAGCGAAGGAATCCTCGCCTAAGTGGTCTTTTCTGACATAGGACTGCACTCTGCCGGAGGTGTCAACAATGTCAACAAAGCCCGCTTTACCCATATCACGTTTGGACATGATACGGCCTGCGATGGAGACCATTTTACCTTCGTATTCGTCGAATTTATCGTTGATATCTGCTGCGTATGCATTGACCGGGAAGCTGGTCTTTTCATACGGGTCTTTGCCGGCTGCCTGTAAGTTAGCCAGTTTATCGCGTCTTACCTGTAATAATGCCTTTAATTCCTGCTCGGACTGCTCCTGCGGGATTACCTGGTTTTCCAGATCTGCCATAATTCTTTCATCCTTTCCTGACGCCCGAAGGATTACTGTGCGTTATCCTCGGAACGGTTGATTTCGATGATCTCGTACGGTACGTTACCGGACGGGGTCTCAGCTTCTACTTTGTCACCAACTTTATGACCCAGTAATGCTTTGCCTACCGGGGACTCATCGGAGATGCGTTTTTTAGCGGTGTTAGCCTCAGCAGAACCTACGATCTTATAGGTATCGATCTTATCTCTCTTGAGGTTTTTAACGGTAACATAAGAACCAACGCTTACTTTATCGGTGGAGATTTCGGACTCGTCTACGATCTGAGCGATCTTTAACATAGCCTCGATGTCAGCGATGCGTTTTTCCAGTTTACCCTGCTCGTCTTTTGCAGCATCATATTCTGCGTTCTCGGAAAGGTCGCCCTGAGAACGAGCTTCTTTTAATTTTTCTTTTACTTCAACACGTTTTACGGTGATCAGTTCGTTTAATTCTCTTTCAAGATTCTCATAACCCTCTTTGGTCATGGTGAGTACCTGATTTGCCATCGTGATTCCTCCTTATATCCTTGCGCGTAAGCCTTATATCCAAACTTATTCGCGTTGGGTCAATTATAAATACCGGCCGCTCGACCGGTATCCATAATATTATATATGAAAATTCGGTTTCTGTCAACTGTTAATTCGCAATGTCTAAAATTTCGATCGCTTTTGCAAGCTGCGGGTCATCCTCATGCGATCCGAGCAGCACCATATCCTCCTGCTCCTTGGTCAGCGTGACCTCGTAAGTCGGAGCAACGCCGATGCCGTGGAATTCGTTTCTGCTATGGGTCAGCAGCTTAGCCGTCGTGATGGTGATCGCCGAACCGTCTGAGAGCTCATAGGTGGTCTGCATAACGCCTTTGCCGTAGCTGACGGTACCTACAACGGAAGCTTTATCGTAATCGCGTAAAGTCGCGCTGAACAGCTCTGCTGCGGAAGCGGTAGACGCATTCTGCAGCACCACCATCGGCAGATCGACCTCATTCGCATCCGAACGGGATAAGACACGCTCCTCGCCTTTATCATTGACAGCCACCGCAAGCTCGCCCTGGCCGACCAACAGATCCAGACAGTCAAACGCAGCGTTTAAAATACCGCCGCCGTTTCCGCGCAGATCAAAGATCAAGCCGACCGCATCCTGTTCAAGTACGGCATCCAATGCAGTCTTAAACTGTTCTGCGGTCTTTGCGTTAAAACTGTCGATCGAGATATATCCGATGCGATCCATCATCTCATAGCTTACCGTCTGCAGATCAAAGCTCTTGCGCAGCACGGTATACTCCATTGCCGCATCGCCGCGCAGCAGGGAAAGTACCACCTCGGTATCCTCTTTGCCGGTCACCATCTCTCTGATGTCGGTCAAGGTCTTGCCGACCACCGAAACACCGTCTACTGCCGTGATGCGGTCATCGGTCAGAATACCGGTCTCTTTTGCGGTACCGCCTTCGGTCAGCGCTGTTACCAAGGCATATCCGTCCTCATCCAGCATAAAGGTCACGCCGATGCCCACACGCACACCGCTGTTGTTCTGCTTTTTGGCAGCATACTGCTCCGCTGTCAGATAGGTGGAATATTTATCCCCCAATCCGGCAATATAACCGGCTGCCGCAGCATCCGTAACGCTCTGTTGATCGATCTCACCGTGGAAGTAATCCTCCACCATTCCTTCGATCTCATCCAGCTTCTCATACATACTGTCCTGCTTGGATGCATCATGCACCACAGAACGGAAAGATTTCAATGTGATCATAACGGTTGCGGAAGCGGTCAATGCGACTGCAAGGATCAAAGCGGCGATCGCCACTCCCAATGAAATTTTTTTATTCATGCCATTCCTCTCTTATGAAAAAGAGAGCTAAGACCGTTTTGGCGGCCTTATGCTCCCTTATGACCTTAGTTTACCAAGGCGCCGATACATAGTCAAGCGGATCCACACGGACACCGTTTTTACGCACTTCAAAGTGCAGATGATAGCCGGTAGATCTGCCGGTGGAACCGACACCTGCGATCCTCTGACCCTGCGTTACGCTCTGTCCTACCGATACATCGATGCTGTTGCAGTGTGCATACAAAGTAGAATACCCATCGCCGTGCGAAATAATCACATAGATGCCGTAAGTCGTACCGCTGTCACCTGCCGCGATGACCGTACCGCTCTTGGATGCAACGATCGCGGATTCCTTCGGCGCCGCAACATCGATCGCACCGTGATTGCCGTTTTCACCGAAAATATAACGCGGACCGAAATACGAGGTGATACGTGCCGAACTTGGGGTCGGCCAGATGAAATTCATCTCGGTATAGATCGGAGTCGAAGTTTCCGAAGAGGACGAGTTTGCGTTTTGCTGCTGTTCTTTTCTGCGGCGTTCTTCTTCCTCTCTGCGTCTGCGCTCCTCTTCTTCACGTTTTCTGCGTTCTTCTTCCTCATGCTTACGGATCAATTCGTCCACTTCCTGTTCGAATTTTGCCGCAGCAGCCTGGTTGGCTTTGATATCCTTCTGGTACTCTGCCTCCATTGCTTCCAGCTCTTCCTGTGCAAGCTGGACCTCATCGATGGAAAACTGCAGTTCTTTTGCTTTTTCCTGATAATTCTGTCTGGTCAGCTCTGCATCGGTCTGCTGTGCAAGCAATTCCTCACGCATTACACCGAGGTCATCCTTCTCTTGACGCAGTGTAGCGATCAGCTCATTATCGTATTCGGAGATGCGGCGCAGTGTTTCCACACGCGACAAGAACTCCGAAAAGCTGGTGGACTGGAACAACAGCTCCAATGTCGAGGTCTGGGAGGACATATACATCGCACGCACGCGCTGTCCAAACAGCTCGGTATGATTTACGATATCCGTTTCCTTCCGCTCGATGGCAAGCTCGTTTTGAGAGATCTGCTCGGTCAAAACCGCAAGCTTCTGAGAATATAACAGTGCCTGTGCTTCGGCATTGTCACGTTTTTCTTTCAATAAAGCCTGCTCTTTTTCCTTGTCTGCGATCTCACTCTGTAAGGATTCCAACTCTTTTTGGGTGTTGGAATTTTCTTTTTCCAATGCGTCGATCTTTGCCTGCAATGCATCTACATCGGCATAAGCCCATGCCTTCTGCGATGCCGTACCTTCCAAACCGGATACCATCATCGCCGCACAGCAGATCACTGCCAGACCCTTTAAGAGTCGATTTTTTATGTAACCTTTTTTCATACTGTCTCCGTTATACCTTTGCATACTTGCGGATGCTGATCATACTGCCGAATACACCGATAAACACACCGGCGACCACAAATCCCACACCAAGCGAGACTGCGATATCTTCAAACAGGATGACATTCTGGAAAGCCGACTGCAGCCAACCGCTGCGGTCTGCCACAAGATACTGCATGATGGCATTATAGCCCAATGCGATCACACCGAACGAAATGCCTGCGGAAATGACGCCAAGCAGGATGCCCTCCACCACAAACGGAATACGGATAAATGCTTTGGTGGCACCGACATAGCGCATGATATTGATCTCACGGCGACGGTTGAAGATGGTCGCTTTGATGGTATTCACCACAATGACCACCGCGATGAGTCCCAGACCTGCGATCATCGCAATACCGAAAGAATTGACCATTTTACCCATATCGGTCAAAATCGATGCGATATCGGTCGCTGCGGAGACCGACATGACGCCTTCCAATTCAGAAAGCTCCTCTGCGGTCTGTTTGAAATACGAAATGTTGTTTACGCTGACGATATATTTAGCCGGAAGCAGATTTGCATCCAGACCGTCAAGTAAATCGGCATTTTCGCCGAGTGCTTTGCGCTGCTCCTCCATCGCATCCGCGCTGGAGATATACTCCATACGGTTGACATTGGAATGGGCTTTGATCTTTGAACCGAGTGCAGCCGCTTCTTCAC
Organism: Oscillospiraceae bacterium; assembly: GCA_045133555.1. Classification (GTDB taxonomy): domain Bacteria; phylum Bacillota; class Clostridia; order Oscillospirales; family Ruminococcaceae; genus JAHHTP01. The sequence goes on along the minus strand of JBGUUN010000087.1, from coordinate 13,558 downwards.
TCGGAAGACCGTCATCCAAGAAGATGACCATCTCATTCTCACTCTGTACAAAGTTGACCAGCTCATTGATGTTGAGCGAAACCATTCCCGCTGCACCGACCATGATCAGGCATACGGTAAGTACACCGATCGCGGTGATCGACATCATACGGTTGCGCCATATATTTTTTAATCCCTGTCCGATCAGATAGGACAAACTGGATATTCTCATCTGAATCCCTTTCTAAACAAATAGGTGTCGTTTTCCGTCGTTATAAAATGATATCTTTCGAAACCTTGCCGCCCTCGATCGAGATGACACGGCCGCCGAAATCCTCTACCAGATCCTGCTCATGCGTTACCATCAATATGGTAGTGCCGAATGCATTGATGCCGCGAAGCAGCTCCACGATCTCGTAAGAGAGCTCCGGATCGATGTTTCCGGTCGGCTCATCGGCGATGATGATCGGCGGATCGTTGATCAGCGCACGTGCCAATGCAACACGCTGCTGCTCACCGCCCGAGATCTCATGCGGGAACTTTTTGGCTTTATGGGAAAGACCCATCAATCCGAGTACATACGGCACACGGGAGCGGATCTCACGCGGCGATGCGTCGGTCATTCGCATACTGAATGCGACATTTTCGTATACGTTCATATCCGGGATCAAACGGAAATCCTGGAATACAACGCCAAGCGTTTTACGGTATTTCGGGATATGACGCTGTTTGATCTTGGTTAAGTCGGTGCCGTTTACGATGACCGAACCGGAAGATGCGGCGCGTTCCCTCAAGAGCAGCTTAATGATCGAGCTTTTGCCGGAACCGGATGGACCAACAATGAAAGCAAACTCTCCTTTTTTGACGGTAAGCGAGATGTCGCGCAGCGCAACGGTATCCTTATCATACTTCAAGGAGACATTTTTTAATTGAATCATGTTATCCTGTGCCATTTGATCTCCCTTCGCGATAACAATAATCTTTCCGATCTGCAGCAAAATAAAAAGACACCGCCGGATCATTCTCTGCCCCAGGCAGCTGCGGCGGTGTCTTTATTTGCAAAATCAGAATTTGGTCGGGTTAGCGTTTAAATATTTCTTGACCATCAATGCGATCTTGAATACAATAGCATGGTCGAATTCACGCAGGTCCAGACCGGTGATCTTTTTGATCTTCTCAAGACGGTATACCAGAGTGTTACGATGTACGAACAGACGTCTGGAGGTCTCGGAAACGTTTAAGTTGTTCTCAAAGAACTTATGAATGGTGAATAAGGTCTCCTGATCCAGAGACTCGATGGAACCTTCTTTGAATACTTCTTTTAAGAAGGACTCACATAAGGTGGTCGGTAACTGATAGATCAGACGAGCGATACCGAGGTTCTCATAGCTGATGATGGTTTCCTCGTTCTCGAATACTTTACCTACTTCGATAGCGACCTGAGCTTCCTTGAAGGAACGAGCCAGATCTTTTACGGTGGTTACCGGGGAACCGATACCGATGGTGGTCTTGGTGTAGAACTCGCTGCTTAAGGTATCAACGATGGAAGCAGCCAGCTTCTTAAGATCCTCGGATTTGGTTTCCGGACGCATCTCTTTGATTAAAACGATATCGTTCTCGCTGATGATGAAAACGAAGTCTTTCTGTTTGTCCGGGAACAGGTTCTGGATGATGTCATAAACCGAAACATCGTTTACGGTAACGACACGGATGAGGAAAGCTACACGGGTAACCTCAGCGTTGAAGTGAAGCTCTCTTGCTTTGATATAGATATCGCCCGGCAGAATGTTATCTAAAACTACGTTCTTGATAAAGTTGCTGCGGTCGTATTTCTCATCATAATACTGTTTGATATTGGTGAGGGAAACTGCAAGCAGGGAAGCATATTTGGAAGCCTGATCGTCTACGCCCTCGACAAACACTGCATACTCCGGACGAACGTGCGGGCCAAACGGTTTGTAGGTATAGCCGTCACGCACGAAGGTCTCCTGGCCGTCTGCCATATCCAGAGTTACATACTCGTTGATTCCGCCAATTTTAGAAAGCTCGCTGCAAGCAATTACCGAAGAATTTTCATCGATTACACCGATAACGCGATTTAAGCAACCACGCATCTGATGAATGACACCCTGAAATAATCTGTTAGACATTTGTTACATCCCCTTATCGTAATGATAAATTCACGCCCGTCTTGTGTACTGTTGACCTAATTTATTGCACAGGCATACTTCTCTTATATTTTACACAATTTTCAAACATTTTGCAACCCTTCCGGCAAGATTTTTCATAATTTTTTTATTTGTTCGCCGATTGCGGGAAAAACAGACAATTCACTTTTTGTTAATACAAAACAAAATTTCGGTCGCCAGTTTGTGTATATTGCAATGTTTTGGAAATTACAGCATAAATGACCGGGGGTAGGAAGCCTTTGTGGTTACACCAAGATGTAACCTTTTGTAACTATATTGTAACCTATTTCAAAGTAAAATGTGTTACGAAACTATGAACAGATGTTGAAAATACAAGAAAAGACGACAAAAAGAGCATCTCCCGATCGGGAGATGCTCTCAAATGTACGATTGTATGGTCAAAGATTAGTTGCAGATTACCTGCTCGGTCTCTTTGTCGAATACATGAACTTTAGATACATCAAAGCCCAGTTTGATGGTATCGCCAGCTTTAGCGGTAGAGCGCGGATCAACGCGAGCGATGATCTGCATTTCGCCCATAGCCATGTATAAGAAGGTCTCAGCACCCATCAGCTCGGTAACTTCAACATCGATGTCGATGATAGCTTCCGGAGCGGTTTTCTCCAGAACATCCGGCTCGTCGTGCAGGTCTTCCGGACGGATACCTAACAGAACTTCTTTACCAACGGAAGCTTTAACAGCCTCGTTAACTTTATCTGCTGCTAACGGAATGGTGTAGTGTTTGTCATCAAAGCCGAACTCTAAGCCGTAACCGCTGCCAACAGCAACTAATTTAGCATCGATGAAGTTCATCTGCGGGGAGCCGATGAAGCCTGCTACGAATACGTTGCCCGGTTTGGTGTACAGGTTCTGCGGAGTGTCAACCTGCTGGATAACACCGTCTTTCATAACTACGATACGAGTACCCATGGTCATAGCCTCGGTCTGGTCGTGGGTAACGTAGATGAAGGTGGTGCCCAGTTTGTGGTGCAGTTTGGACAGCTCGGTTCTCATCTGAGTACGCAGTTTAGCGTCGAGGTTGGATAACGGCTCGTCAAGTAAGAATACCTGCGGCTCACGAACGATTGCACGACCTAATGCAACACGCTGACGCTGACCACCGGACAGAGCTTTCGGTTTACGATCCAGTAAGTGAGAAATGTCCAGGATACGAGCAGCTTCTTCTACACGTCTCTTGATCTCATCTTTCGGGGTTTTTCTTAATTTCAGACCGAATGCCATGTTATCGAATACGGTCATGTGCGGATACAGTGCGTAGCTCTGGAATACCATTGCGATATCACGGTCTTTCGGAGCAACTTCGTTTACGAGTCTGTCGCCGATGTATAACTCACCTTCGGTGATATCTTCCAGACCAGCGATCATACGAAGAGTAGTAGATTTACCACAGCCGGACGGACCAACTAAGATGATAAACTCTTTATCTTCGATCTCAAGATTGAAATCAGATACAGCGACAACGCCGCCGGAGTATTTTTTGTAAATACCTCTTAAAGATAAACCTGCCATACAATTATACCTCCTGAGTATAAAGTTTATTTACGACAAATATATGATACCATATTTCGCCTACTTTTGAAAGTATCGAAATGACCAAAGATTGACTTTGGGGTTTATGCAGTTTCACCAAGGGGCGAGATGAAAAGCGCTTTTAGAAACACTCAAAAACCATATAGGACACCTTTCGAAAAAATATTCAGTGAAAATGCACAAATTTGCTATGCTGTTTTTTCTAAAAAAACGGCCGTCGGATCGTCAAAAAAGCCTTTTCGAAACGGTGTTTTTTAAAAATGCAAAAAAGTGTCTCATTTTACTGGAAAAGATGCAATTTTATCCAATTCCTGTCCTGTAATGATACGGCATTGACCTTCTTTTAAGGTTTCATCCAGGTGCAATTCGCCCATTTTCACTCTGCGCAGCGTTACAACCTTATTTCCCCTTGCCTCAAACATCTTCTTGATCTGGTGATATTTGCCTTCGCAGATGATTATCTCGCAGACCGTCGGGTGTGCATCATCACCTTCCTGTAAAAGACGCAGCTTTGCCGGCAGACATTCCTCACCGCTTTTCAAGGTGATGCCCTGCGAAAACGCCGCGATATCCTCCTCGGTGATCGGATGCAAAACGCCTGCATGGTAGGTCTTTTCGATATGGCTCTTTGGTGCTAAGATCTTATGTGCGAAATCGCCGTCGTTGGTCAGCAGCACAAAACCGGTGGTATCCTTGTCCAAGCGACCTGCCGGAAACAGATCGGAGCGGTACAGCTCCGGCGGCACCAGATCCAGTACCGTCTTTTGCTTTTTGTCCTCGGTCGCACTCACAACGCCCATCGGCTTATTGAGCATATAATAGACATATCTGCGGTAAGATACCTCTTTGCCCTCCAGCATGATCGTATCCTGCTCCGGATCGATCTTATAATCCGCCTGCTTGATCACCGTGCCGTTGACCGTAACAAGCCCTCTGCGCAATGCGGTCTTGATCTCACTGCGCGAGCAGATCTCCTGACTGCTGAAATACCGATCTATTCTCATCTTATCCATTTGGTTTTCCTTTCTTTGATCCCGTTTCCAAAAGCGGCTTTAATTCACCGTTTTCAAAGCTGCCGATATCCGCACCGACCAGCTTTTTATCGCATACGATCAGGGTGACAAACACCGACCGATCCGCAGCGCTTTCATATAAATAGAGTTCTGCCTCCTCCCCCGCGCATGCACGCAGAGAAAGCCCCTGATCCTCCTGCAGACGCAGGTAATTCTCATAAGTACCGTTGTATACCGACGGCAAAAGGATACGCTCCAGCACAATGGGCGGCTGTTTGACTGCTATCCCCCGCTGCAGCAAAAACGCCGTACAATCCGCAGCATTTTCCAGCGGGAAGGTTTGCACCGCCTGCTGCGGCCGGATAAAAAACGCTGCCGCACCGATCACCAAAAGCAGCAGGATACCGATAAGCGCTTGGACAGATTTTCGATGCATATCCATTCTCCTTCCTATTATACCACAATATCTCTATGCATGCAAACCCATTCTTATGACAAAAAAGATACCCCGGTACGCTATCATCACAATACCGGGGTTAAAAATATGATACATGGTTTCATCGACCTTAAAACAGCAGCTTTTCTTCCTTCATCGCTCTTTGTACCTTCAAGCGCAGACGGTCCGCGATCATTGCCACAAACTCGGAATTGGTCGGTTTGCCGCGGCCGTTATTGATGGTATATCCGAAATAGGATTCCAAGACATCCACATCGCCTCTGTCCCATGCCAATTCGATGGCGTGACGGATCGCACGTTCTACGCGCGAGGAAGTGGTGCCGAATGCCTTTGCGACCTCAGGATACAACGTCTTGGTGACGCTGCCGATCATCTCCGGATGAACGATCGAAAGCATGATCGCCTTCCGCAGATAAGTATAGCCTTTGATATGTGCCGGGATACCGACCGAAAAGATCACATCGGTCACTAACATCTCCAGCGTGATCGAGCCGCTGCTTTCCTGGGTTTGCGGCATTACGCCAAGCCCCAACGGACGCAGCTCGGACATCGAGAAGATACAGTCTTTGAGATACTGCATATCTAACGGTCTTACCATACAGTATGCGCCGCAGCGGGTGATCTCGTTTTCCAGATACGGGTTCCCCTGCGACATCACCGTGATCGCCCGGATATCAAGCTGTTCATTTTTGATCTTATGTAAAATATTAACTGCATCGTAATGCGGCATCACCGCATCCAACACGACCACCTGCGGACGTAAAGCCAGGATATTTTCCCAGACCTCTTTTCCATCTTTTTCCGTCAACACCACCTGAAGATCCGCATCCCGCAGCATCTCCCGACATTGATAGCCAAACTCCTCCGAATTATCACCGATCAGCACGATCTTTCTGCTCTGTGCCTGCATGAGATTACCTCCTAAAATATTCCAACTTTTCGCCGCAATTCTATCTTATCATAAGCAAAAATCCAAATCAATAGTCTTTCTGACGGAAAAATTCGCCGAAAAATTGATTTAACTTCAAATTGCTCATTTTCGGTAATTATACGCATTTACATTAAAACAGATAGTAAAGTGCTTTTATTTTCTCTTGTTTTCGCGCATTTCCTTCCGGAAAGTCTTTCGCCGTTTTGAAAAGGCGAATTCTTATCTATCCGCTCGGGTTTACTTTTTCGGACGGTAGATGATATGTCCGACCGCATACACCGTGACAAATGCATTAGAGTCAGTACGTTCGATAAAGTGCATCAGCTTGGCATATTCGTTTTTATCCACGATGGTGATGATCTCTCTGCGCGGGGTGGTGTCATATGCACCGTAAGCCTCATAAAGCGTTGCACCGCTGTGCAGATCATGGATGATGAAGGTTCTGATCTCCTCAACCTTCTCCGAGATGATGCAGACGCGCTTCTTTTCGTTGAATCCGAAGATAAAGTGATCCAGCACAATGCCGTTGAGATAAGTACCCAAAACGCTTAACACCACCGTCTTGGCATCGTACACCAGTGCGGAAGAAAGTGCGGTACACATTCCGGCAAGCGACATTGCTTTGCCAAGGTCCATACGGGTGAATTTATTGAGCAGCTTTGCAACGATATCCAATCCGCCGGAGGATGCATTGCGGTTAAACAACATCGCCAGACCGACGCTGACCGCAAAGATATAGCAAAGCATATCCAAAAACGGATCACCGGTCATCGAGGTATACTCCGGCAAGAGCAGCTCAAACAAGCCGATAAAAAGCGGCAGCAGAATGGAAGTATACACCGTCTTTCCGCTGAATTCTCTGCCGATCAGCAAAAATCCCACGATCAGCAGTACCACGTTCAAGATCATGGTGATGACCGAGACAGACAGCGGCACGATATTGCTCAAAACGATAGCAAGACCGGAGATACTGCCGACCGACAGATGACTCGGCATCAAAAAGAAGAATACCGCTGCCGCCACGATCGCCGTTGCGACCGTGATGACAGAAAACTCTTTTACCGTATTCCAAAGATTCTTATGTTCCATTTTCCTTTTCCTCATTCCAACAGGGCACGCATTCTGCTTTGATACAGCGCTTCATCCACCGATGTGACCAAGGTCACATGATAGTCTTCGATCTGCGGCATCGCCTCGTAGGTCCTGCCTTTGAGATAGAACACCACCTGACCGTAGGCATCGCCTGCATGCGTGACGCATTTTGCGCTGCAATCCACAGTTCCTGTCACGACATCCTCCCAGAGTGCCGCAGCCATCGCCACAGCATCCGGCAGATCCACCATATCCACACCGCGGGTGTCGATATTAAACTGTCTCAAGACCGATGTGGCGCGCTCTAAGAAGCGTGCCGCTGCCGATCCTTCTTTCATCTGTTCCAGCTGTTTTGGCGTAAATCCTGTGCCCGGTGTGCAAAGGTCAAAACCGATCACCGTGACCGGAACACCGAAATCCAGCATGATGCCGTAGCTGACCGGATCGATGAACACATTGAATTCCGCGACCGGAGTGGCATTGCCCATACCAAAGCCCGGCGTACCCATGCTCCAGATACGTTTGACCCGTTTCATTACATCCGGGTCCAGCAGCATGGCAAGTGCGATATTGGTCGCAGGACCGAGTGCTACGATCTCCAGCTCATCCGGATAGCGCTCTGCCATCTCCAGAATGAATTCGACCGCACGCTTTTTCTCGATCTCACCTTTCGGTGCGATCATACCGTGACCGCCCATGCCGTCGCTGCCATGTACGCTGATGGTCTCTTTACGCTCACACATGAGCGGCTTTTTGGCACCCGGATACACCGCGATCTCTTTGCCGCAGACCTCAAGCGTCATCTTTGCGTTCAATGCAGCCTGTTTTGTTCCGACATTGCCCGCGACCGCAGTCACACCAAGAATTTCGATATCATCGGAAAGCGCAGCCAAAGCCAATGCAACCGCATCATCCGAGCCGGTATCGGTATCAATGATAAATTTTCTCATATCGTTCTCCTGTTAAAAGCGGTGTTTCCCGCATTGGAGAAAACACCGCTGTATCTGATCAAAGCTTATTTTTTGCGTTTGCGCATGAGGTAGTAATCCAGTTCCTCTTTCATTTTATCCGGCATGACCTTCTCGACCGGCATACGTTTGGCATTTGCCATCCGCTCTGTAAACGAAACGATAAAATCAATATCCTTTGCGGTCTGTGCAGCCTTCATGACCTTTAAGGTATCATAGCTGTTATGGATGGTAGCGGTGTTATTCGGTGCGATACGTGCAAAAGAAACCGCCGGCACACCTTTATCCGCAAACGGTGTAGAGTCACTGGAATACACACCGTCATACGAATGAATACCGAAACCGTATTCCGATGCAAAATACTGGATGTAGTTTACAAGCTTCTCCTCTGCGGTACAGCAAGCCAAGAATTTACCCATGATACAGCCGATCATATCCAGGTTGACGTTGAGTACGACCTTATCCAGTTTATCCTCATTCTGTGCAACATACGCTTTGGAGCCGAGCAGACCTCTCTCCTCCGAGCCGCACCAGACAAAGCGCAGACCGTAGCGATGCGGATTTTTCACAAAATGCTCTGCAATACCAAGCAGACCGATGCTGCCGGACATATTGTCATATGCACCGGTAGACAGCGAAGTGGTATCGTAATGTGCGGTCAGCACGATATATTCATCGGTCTCACCCGGCAGCTCAGCAATAATGTCACGCGATTCACCGACATACTCATCCTGCTCCACCTGAATTTTGACCGTCTTAACGTCATTTCTGATCATCTCGATCGCATCTTTTGCGTTGATATTCACGCCTAAGATCTTATTTCCCTTACTGACATAGGAGCGCAGCTCACGCTGATCGATATCGAAATCGGCATAGTTTGCGTTGCCGTCATAGGTAATAAAGCCGACTGCGCCGTTTTCCAGCAGATCCTGGTACATCCAATAGCCCAGGTAGCCGTCGATCATAACGATCTTGCCTTTGCACTGAGAAAGCGAGTATTTATCCGGATACGGCAAATAGAAAAGTTCTGCCTCCACCTCACCGCTGCCGCAGCAGAGATAGCCTTTACAGGTGATCTCATTACCGTCAGCCCATAAATGAGCCTCTTTCATGGTTGCCATATCGACTGCAAACGGCATCAGCTTTGCCGTCATGCCAAGTGCTTCACACTCTTTTTTCAGATATTCCGCAACCTTTAATTCCTCGGCGCTGCCGCCGGTATGCACAAATGCGGTATCCGCCAGAATACGGTCGATCTTTTTGATTTCCATAATATTACCCCTTCTGTAAACAGTTTTATCTCATTATAACAGATAATCTGCCGATTTTCAACAGCTTACGCTCTGACCTTGACAACGATCTTTTTCACCTTACCCGGTTTTTCCTCACAAATTCCCGGATTATGCACATCCCATGGGAAGAAGATCGCAAAGCTTTCTGCGGTAAAGCGCATTTTCGTCTGCGCATCTGCGGCATAAAAAGCCACATCCTTTTGTGGGTCATACGGCACGGATTCCTTGCATTTTTCGAGCTCTGCAGCTTCCATACACTCTACGCCCGAAACGATACACTGGATATCGATATAGTTGCGATGTGCTTCAAAGGTATCTGTATTCTCTTTGGTTTCATATTCCTGCACCATCGCATACACATCATCATCGTTGATTTGGTATCTGCCGACCTTCAGATCGGCATCCATAGCAAGGCGTATGAAAGCAAAACCCTGTTCAAAGCCCTCCTGACAGTCATAGTAAAACTCCGCATTTTTGAGTTGATCGAAAATCATGATAGTTCCTCCCGATATGCAAAACGGTGCCCTTCCGTTACAGAAGAGCACCGTAATTATCAAATAACTTATTCTGCGGTGAAGTTGTCGAAATAACCCTGGATCAGGATGACCGGAGTACCCTTGTCACCGGAACCGGAGGTTAAGTCGCACAGAGAACCGATCAGGTCGGTCAGCTGTCTCGGGGTGGTACCCTGAGATGCCATGTTGCCTACCAGATTGTCCTGTTTTGCTTTGATGCTGTTGGAGATCGCCTCTTTCAGCTCAGCGCCGCTTAAGCCTGCGAAATCGTTGTCTGCCAGATATTTTAATTTCAGCTCATTCGGAGTACCAACCAGACCGTCGGTGAATGCCGGAGAAACTACCGGGTCAGCCAACTCCCAGATCTTACCCTGCGGATCTTTGAAAGCACCGTCACCGTAGACCATAACCTCTACGTGTTTGCCGGTTTTCTCCAGCAGGCTTGCCTGGATCGCTAAAACCATATCTTTACATTCTTTCGGGAACAGTTTGATCTTGTCCTCGGTGGATTTGTTAGAACCGAGTAAGCCGTATTTTGCGTTATAACCGCTGCCGTTGACCGGAGCATTCATCAAATCGTCCAGACCGCAGACAACTTTTGCGCCTGCAGCTTTTAAGATACGTTTGGTACGTGCTCTGGTATGGATATCACAGTTGATGATGCAGTCGGTGTAATCCAGGATGGTTTTTGCCTGGTTAGCAAATACAACCTCGACCTCAGCACCCTCTGCGGTTACGATATCGGAATAGTATTTTACATAGTCAACACCGGTGAACTCATGAACGTTTTCACCGAACAGCTCACGGTATTTTTCCAAAGACAGAACGTCGGAGTACGGATTAACGCCGGCATCATCCAGCTGATCGTAGGTGAGTAATGCGTTACCGACCTCGTCACTCGGATAGCTCAACATTAAAACGACTTTTTTACAGCCTCTTGCGATACCTTTTAAGTTGATCGCAAAACGGTTACGGGATAAGATCGGGAAGATAACACCTACGGTCTCACCGCCCAATTTTGCTTTAACATCAGCAGCAATATCATCAACGGATGCATAGTTACCCTGTGCACGTGCCACGATGGACTCTGTTAAAGCAACGATATCTCTGTCACGAAGTTCAAAACCTTCACTCTCGGCAGCAGCCAGAACGCTGTCAACCGTCATTGCTACCATATCGTCTCCTTCACGAACGATCGGGCAACGAATACCTCTCGAAATAGTACCGACTCTTCTTTCCATTTTTGTACCTCCCTATGGTGACCTATCATCACCACAAATTATATTATACCACAAATCTGTCCTCTAATAAAGAAAAAACGAAAAATTCCTGTAAGCTTTTACATTTTATTCATATTTTCCTTCATTTATGTGCAGGGGAAGGCAATAGCGGATTCGCTCTGCATCATAACAGATACCGGCATAAACAGCAAATCATTTGTCTGTGCTTATTTATGGTACAGACGTTTGGTCTCGTAATGTGCCTCACAGCTGACATTGATGCCAAGTCTGCGCAGCAGCATTTCATCCTCATCACTTAAAATGACCGAGAAATGCGCATCACTTCCGCGCAGATGATCCAGCTGCTCCTGTGCTTTGGCAGCATTTTCATTGGTCAATGCGGAAATGGTCAGGGCAAGCAGTACCTCATCGGTATGCAGACGCGGGTTTTTATGCTGCAGATAGCGGGTCTTGAGCTGACAGATCGGCTCTAAAACACTTGCCGAGATCAGATCCAGCTCATCATCGATGCCTGCGAGTGCTTTGAGTGCGTTGAGCAGCAGCGCAGAAGCCGCACCCAGATTGCTGGAAGTCTTACCGGTGATCAGTCTGCCGTCCGGAAGGACCAAAGCACCTGCCGGAGCACCGGTGGTCTGCGCTTTGACTCTTGCAGCGGAGATCGCCGGGAAAATATCGGTGGTGGTGCCGGACTGATTCATCAAAAGCTCCAGCTTATTGAGCTGAACGTCAACGTTCATACCTTTGATGCGATTGACGCTTGCGGTGTAATAGCGGCGCAGGATCTCCATTTTCGAAGCCGTACGGCATACCTCATCATCCACAATGCAGTTACCGACCATATTGACACCCATATCGGTCGGAGACTTGTACGGAGAGGAGCCGGAAATACGCTCAAACATGGTGTTCAAGACCGGGAAGATCTCCACGTCACGGTTGTAGTTGACTGCAGTCTCACCGTATGCCTCCAGATGGAACGGGTCGATCATGTTTACATCGTTTAAGTCCGCAGTCGCTGCCTCATACGCCAGATTGACCGGGTGTTTGAGCGGCAGATTCCAGATCGGGAAGGTCTCAAATTTCGCATAACCTGCGGTAATGCCGCGTTTATGGTCGTGATACAGCTGACTTAAGCAGGTCGCCATCTTCCCGCTGCCCGGACCCGGTGCGGTGACCACGATCAGCGAACGGCTGGTCTCGATATACTCATTGTTGCCAAGACCTTCATCGCTGACGATATGTGCAATATCCGACGGATAGCCCGCAATGGAATAATGGCGGTAGCAATGGATACCAAGCGACAGCAGACGTTTATAAAACGCGTTAGCGGAAGCCTGTCCGTTATAACGGGTCAATACAACACTGCCGACATATAATCCCATCTCGCGGAAGGTATCGATCAGACGCAGTACATCGTCGTCATAAGTGATGCCTAAATCGCCGCGTACTTTATTGGACTCGATATCCTCGGCATTGATGACGATGACCATCTCTACGTCCTCTTTGAGCTGACGCAGCATCTGGATCTTACTGTCCGGCGCAAAGCCCGGCAGAACACGGGAAGCGTGGAAATCATCAAACAGCTTTCCTCCGAATTCCAGATACAGCTTTCCTCCGAAGAACTCAATTCTCTTTCGGATCTGTTCCGACTGCATGGACAGATATTTATCATTATCAAATCCGATTGGTTTCATTCCATTTCCTCCTGCCTGTACCTTTTTGCGTTACGGATCGTTTTGCTTTTCCTAAGAAAAATCACACACTACATTATAGCACAATCTTTCACGCAGTGCAAGATTTTTTTCACAGTTCACAGCATCAATCTGCTTCTAACAGAGCCATCGCACAGCGGTACTTCTCCCAACGCTGCTTCATTTTTTCATCCGCATATTCCACACGGCTTGCATCGCTGTTATGCGTAAGATCGGCAAGCTTGACCGCTTTGGCGATCGGATCTTTTTTGATCAACGCCACATATTCCATATACGGCACCGCATCGTCATGCGTCAAAAGGCGCAGTGCTTCTATGACCGGTGCCGGGAAACCCTCTTTTTCCAGCGCTTCAAAGGTCCATGCAGTATCCTCCACCACATCATGCAAAAGCGCCGCACAGGTCGTATATTCCTCTTTCATCTGCTCTGCCAAATGGATCGGATGGAAGATATACGGTACGCCGACCTTATCGACCTGACCGTGATGCGCCTCATATGCGATCCGCATTGCCTTTTTGGTAAGCGGTGTGTATATCATAGATAAGCCCCCTTTTTGTTTCTCTTTCTATTATACCACACTCATACCGAAAATGGTACTGTTTTTTATTGACAATTCACCTC
>JBGUUN010000086.1:0-2447 GCA_045133555.1 Oscillospiraceae bacterium | reverse complement strand
GGCCATTTTGATCATACCTGGGGCGCTGCGGATTTGAAAGAGAAAACGGGCGCAAAGGTCATCTGTCATAAAGGCGATGAGCCGCTGCTGTGCTGTCCGGATCTGGCATCCCGCTATTTCGGTATCGAGGATTGCCCGGCCTGCGTGCCGGATATCACGGTATCCGATGGAGATACGCTGTCGGTCGGCACGATGGATTTTACCTTTATCCATACACCGGGACATTCCAAGGGCTCGATGGTCATCTTATCCGACGGTGTGATGTTTTCGGGCGATACCCTGTTTTCCGGCAGCATCGGCAGAACCGATCTGTTTGAGGGAGATGCTGCGACGCTGATGGAATCCTTACGGAAACTGATGGCACTTGATTTTGACGGTGAGGTATATCCGGGACACGGTATCAGCACCCATATCGCAAAGGAAAAGAAAACGAATCTGTTTATGCTGCGTGCGGCGCAGAATGAGGTTTTGTATGACGATTTATTTTAACGGACACGATTATAAATATGAGCTGGAAGCGGTCATCAAACTGTTCGTGCAGTGCCGTACCTTCGATATGCGCTATGATGTGCCGATCGATACGGAGGAATATATCCTGACCGAAAAGACCACCGACGGCGAAAATGCGACCCTTTCGGTGCAGCTTAAACTGCTCGGCGAGGAGTTTACCGCATCCAAAACGGTAAAGGATGAAACAGCCAGCTGCGAACGCGGCTTTGCGATTTTACTCTATGCCGGATTGTCCAAGATCTTCGACTGCTATCCGGAATGGGGTATTCTGACCGGCATTCGTCCGGTCGCATTGATGGAGCGTCTGCGCAAAGAGGGCAAGACCGATGAAGAAGTCACCGACTATCTGATGGAAGAATGCTTAGTGACAAAACCGAAGATCGATCTCGGCTTCTCGATCTTAAAAAATCAGAAGGAAATCACCGAGGATAATCACCGCAATGATTACAGTCTTTACATCGGTATCCCGTTTTGTCCGAGCCGCTGCAGCTACTGCTCGTTTGTATCGCATTCCATCGAGACCTCCAAAGCCAAAAAGCTGATCCAGCCATATGTCGATCTGCTGCTCAAAGAGATCGCCGAGGCTGCAAAGGCGGCCAAAGAAATGGGCTTAAATCTGCGCACCGTCTATATCGGCGGCGGTACGCCGACTGCAGTTTCCGCAGAGCAGTTAAAACAGATCACCGATGCGGTGCGAGAGCACTTTGATCCGAAAGAGGAGTATACCATCGAGGCAGGTCGTGCCGATTCGATCACCCGCGAGAAACTGGAGGTCATCAAAGCTTCCGGCTGTAACCGCATCTCGATCAATCCGCAGAGCTTCTCGGATGCGGTCTTAAAAGAGATCGGCAGAAAGCATACCGCTAAGGAAGCGATCGACTGCTATCATATGGCAAAAGAGATGGGCTTTGAGAACATCAACATGGACTTCATCGCAGGTCTGCCGGGTGATACCGTCGAGACCTTCCAAAATACCATCGATACCGCGATCGCACTCGACCCGACCAATATCACCATCCACACCCTGTCCTTAAAACGATCCTCCACCTTGTATCAGGAGGTCCGAGATAAAGAGCTTTGTAAGCATGAGGAGACTCCGGCAGCGAAAATGGTACGCTACGCACAGGAAAATCTGTTAAAAGCAGGTTATCAGCCGTACTACCTCTACCGCCAGAAAAATATGCTGGATAACTTAGAAAATGTCGGTTACGCAAAACCGGGGTTCTATAATGCGTACAATATCTATATTATGGAAGAGGTACATTCGATCTTAGCACTCGGTGCCGGCGGCGTCAGCAAGCTGGTATTCCCGGGCGGACGCATCGAACGTTCCTTCAACTTCAAGTATCCGTATGAGTACATCGATCGCTTTGAAGAAGTTCTTCAAAGAAAACGTGAGCTGATCCCGCTCTGGCTGGACGGCATCAAGTAAGGAGGATATGGATGAATTTGCAATCTGTAGCAGAAGCACTGCGTAAAAACGATATGGAGGCATATGTTGTCGCAGATAAAGCGGCAGCTTATGCGAAAGTAAAAGAACTGCTGACTCCGGGTGAGACCGTATCGGTCGGCGGCTCGAAATCTCTGGATGAATGCGGTATTCTTGCATTGCTCCGTAACGGCGAATATACCTTCCTTGACCGCTATGCACCGGATGTGAATGTGCAGGAGGTATTCCGTAAGAGCTATTTTGCCGATACTTATCTCTGCAGCTCCAATGCAGTCACCGAGGATGGCGTGCTGTATAACGTAGACGGCAACTCCAACCGAATCACCGCAATCGGTTTCGGCCCGAAATCGGTCATCCTGGTTGTCGGTAAAAATAAGATCGTCAAAAATCTGGATGAGGCGGTCTACCGCGTGAAAACCATCGCCGCACCGCTCAATGCGAAAAGATTGAACTGTGCGACCCCGTGTGCAAAACTCGGCCATTGCAT
>JBGUUN010000085.1:0-2991 GCA_045133555.1 Oscillospiraceae bacterium | reverse complement strand
ACCTGAATGCCAAGGCTCTGACCGTTTACAAATACCTCGACGCACTCCTCTGCATCGGTGATCTTTAAGACAACCGAGGATGCTTCGCTTCTTTCGATCTCAGCTTCGTAGCGGACAAATCCGGAGAATTCCGGTAATTCGGTGGAGAGCTCCTCCGGAGTGTGGGTCAGAACGCTTTCGCCGAAATTCGGATATGCGATACCCGGACAGAGGCTGCGTTTCCATTCGTTGATCTCGGTTGCTTCGCCCTTGCAGCAGACCTGAGCAGTCAGCGGCATATCACAGTCGCCGAATACCACCGCAATGCCCTTTAACGGCTCAACGGTAAGGTTGACCGCAGTCGTTTTGCCTACCGCTTTTGCATCTGCGGTATGGCAGGAGTTAAACCACGGATCGTATAAGTAGCAATTGCCTTCGGTCGGCAGGGTGATGGTGCCGACATACTCCTTGTCACTTTCGTTGACAAGGAAGTAAACAGGGGTCTCGCCTTCGATGGCTAAGATGCGGATGCGGTTGCTTTCCGGAGTGACCACCGGAACAGACAGATTTAACTCTTTGACCGTGTCTGCCAGCTTTTCAAGCGGTACGACCGGTAAGCAGGTAAGCGCATCCGGCAGAGCTTTGCCGGTTTCTGCCACGATCTGCGGCATCGCATTGACAAAGTAGATCGGCAGACCGTGTTCGGCAAGCTCGCTTAAGCCTTTTACCGCTGCAGCAGAGAGTGCTTTGGTCTGCGGCACCACAAAGGCATGATATTTCTGACCGTTTACGGTAAGCGGATTGCCGATCTTGGTCTGATAGAATTCCGCTTCGGAAAAGACGTCTGCCGGGATGACATGGCAGTCGATCTGGGTGTCGTATAAAGCACGCAGCGGCTTTTCAAACGGCATTGCATCGTTGTCTGCCCATTCGGATTCGCCGTGGTATAAGACTGCGACCGGAACAGTATGTTTGCCGGAGGAGGTCAGGGTGGAAACGCGGTTCATATAGCCGCAGATCTCACCGAAGTGACGGTACTGCGGATGATGACCGTGCGCATAGAAATGCGGCGGGCAAGCGCCGTCCGGATAGTCTTTCGGGGTGAAAGCGTGCGGAACGAAGTGGTTGATGCCGCGTACTAAGAAATGATCCGCCTGGTATTTTTCCATGCGAACGCCTTCTTTCCAGCCGTAGTTACCGAAGATCTCGCACATTGCTCTGCCTTTTTTCGGCGGCTCGATGGCTGCGGCACTCTGTGCCAGTTTTGCCAAAGCATAGTGGTAGAATTCGCCTTCACGGTCGTTTTTGGTCGGATCGAAATAGTTTTGGGTGTCATCCTCGCCCTGTGCGAGTACTTGTCCGCCGATGTTGTCGATACCGGACATATCCTGTCCCTGCAGACCGCGGAAGTAGTGGCCGAGGGTGGAACCGGTGCGGCAGTGCTGACCGCCGTCCTCGATGATGTGGCCGATGTATTCCACACCGTGCTCGCGGCACCAGTCACCGATACCGTAGGAGAACTCCTTGCGTACCAGTTTGGTGACGCAGTCCATGTATAAAACTCTTACTCTCGGTGCTTCTTTGCCATCGACCCAAAGCAGCGGCAGCAGGGTACGCCAATTTTCGCCCAAAGCTTCTGTCACGGCAGCAACGATGTTCGGGCTCCACGGAAGATCCTGATCGGTGCCCAGCAGATTGCCTCTTGCGTAGGTTTTTCCGTTGCCGATCTCCGGTTCGTCCGAGAAAAAGCCGACGATGGTCTTGCCGAAGTCATCCGCATAATGCTGCCAATGTTTCTCATAAACCGCATCGATCTGCAGCTTGACACCGCTTGCTTCGGTCAGGCAGACATAGTCACGGCGGCCGCCTAAGTTTCTCGAGCAGATACCGACGTATAAGGTCCATTTGCCGGCCGGTTTTTCAAATTCCAGAATATCGCCTTTGACACAGTCGGTTAAGTCCAAGGCATTTTCGTTTTCATCGATCGCAGTCACATAAACGATCTTGTCATCATCGAATACGCGTTCATATTTCGGTAAATCCAGATGGCTTAAGTCCAGCAGACCCGCTTTGCGCAGATCGATCGGGCCGGTCTGGTCATCCAATACCATCTTATTCTGGTAAATATTCTGTTTGAACATCTCATCCGGCTGATCTTTTAATGCACCGTTTGCAAATCCGGTCGGGAAACATCTGTCGTCCAAGATCCAGACCTTCATGTTGCGTTTGCGTGCTTCGTCTAAGATGACATCCATATCCCGCCACCATTTATCGCCCGCAAAATCCGGGTGCGGTCGGCTTTCGACACATACCGCATGACAGTTGGCGTTGTCCATGACCTCCATGTATTTGCGTAAAACGGCTTCGTCTTCGCCGTGCTGCCAGAAAAACGGCAGCATATGGTTATCGGCTTTGCCATCAAGCAGTTTACGAACGGTTTGATTCATAATAAAATTCTCCTTTCGCGATATCAAGGTATCTTTGGGTCTATTGTAGCACATTTTTCCGCTTTTTTCTATATGAAAAGCGCATTTTCTTTACTTTTACAAAAAATTACGATATAATGAAACCAAAGTAAGCCGCATATGAGGGGGAAATGATATGAAACAGACAGACTTTTTCGGGCAAGCCAAATGGGTCGGTGCCGCTGTTCGCACCGCAGACACCTTTTCGCTGCTGCAGGGGGAATTTTTCCTGCCGCAGATCCGATCGGCAAAGATCCGTGTACTTGGTCTGGGCTTCTTTCAATGCTATATCAATGATGTACCGATCAATCCGGATACCTTTTTGCCGCTTTCCTCCGACTTTGAGGATAGCTGTGACCCGAAAGATGAGGTGATGGGGGCGCACCGCATCTATGTACCGGAGTTTGATATCACAAAATATCTCAAAGAGGGGAAAAACACCGTTACCGTACATTTCGGTGGCGGTTGGTATTGCTTTGGCGAACGTACCTTCGGTCTGCCGAAGGCGATCTATCGCATCTGCTGTGAGGATGTAAACGGCAAAGAG
>JBGUUN010000084.1:0-2270 GCA_045133555.1 Oscillospiraceae bacterium | reverse complement strand
CCGATGTAAACCGCTGACGAAAGCGTCGCTCTGTCCTGCGGCATCTGTCTCTTGGCGTTATCCAAAACCGTTTTCAGGGAAACCGTACCGTCGCCTTCGTAACAGAACAGCGGCAGATCGGTTGAAGCACCGGCGGCAATCGCCTGTGCAAAGGAAATCGGCATGCCAATCTGCGGGACAATCCCGCGTCCGCACTGTTTTGCGGCTTCCTCGGCGATCTTCTGCCAACGGGCAACCTTTTTCTGCGCATTCTTTTCATCGAGCTTGACGATACAGCGCGCACCTGCAACGGGAACAATCGATGTAACACCGAGCTCAACGGCTTTTTGGACGATATAGTCCATTTTGTCACCTTTGGGAAGCGACTGATAAAGCGTAACCGAGATCGGAAGCTCGGTACTGTTCGGACGCACCTCATCGATGCGAAGCAGAACGAGATCGGGCTTGATGTCGGTGATGGTACACGCATATTCCGTTTTCTGCATATCGCAGACCGTCAGATGCTCTCCCACCGCCATGCGCAGAGAGAACGCAATATGATGCGCGTCATCTCCTGCGATCGGGATCACGCCCGACGCAAGATCCATCGCGTCGCGCGACAGAAAAAATCTTGCCATGTTGCAATTTCCTTCCAAAGAGATTGATCGGTTGATCCGATTTTCACGCCTGAGCATTTCTCTGCCAGGCACAGTAATATTATACTACAAATTGCCCAATTTGTCAAAGGTTATTTTGGATATTATCCATAAATTTTTATTTTATTAACATTTTCGCGGCTTTTTGGGGGATTTTCGCCTCAAAATGACCGTTTAGGCACGTTTCACAAAAGCCGGGCGGCGATTTTGTGAAGAAATACCAAAGTCATTTTCCGCGTACGGGAGCGTATGCAAACGCGGTCCAGCCGTTGTCGCGCACCTCATCGAGCACTCGGAAGCCGTTTTCGAGCATGGCTGCACGGACTTCGTCGGCACGTTCGGTGATGATACCGGAGGTAATATAGACAGCATCGTCTGCAAGCAGTGCACCGATTTCGGGTGCCATACGGATGATGATATCCGCAACGATATTCGCCGTACAAATGGTATAAGGAGCTGTGCGGTCGACGTCCCGCAGCAGATCGGATACGCCGCAGGTGACATTGGTCACGCTGTTTTCATCCATATTTTCCTTTGCAACACGGACAGCAACGGGATCGATGTCATACGCATAACAGTCCTTTGCACCGAGCAGCGATGCGCAGATGGCGAGAATGCCCGAGCCGGTACCGACATCCAGCATACGGTCGCTGGGCTTGGTGTACTTTTCGAGCAAAGATGCGCAAAGACGCGTCGTCTCATGCGTACCCGTGCCGAATGCCATGCCGGGATCCATGTGAACGATGATTTCGTCCGCCTTCGCATCGTATGTTTCCCACAGCGGAACGACGACGAGTTTTTCGCCGATCTTGGTCGGGTGGTAATACTTTCTCCATGCGGTCGACCATGCTTCCTCATCGACACCGACAAATTCGATATCACATTCCACGCCGAGATCACGGAAACGGTCACGCAGGAACGATGCGTATTCTGCCAGACTCTTGTCCTCGGGAACATAAATGGAAACCGCGATCTTTGTTTTATCGCAGTTCAGAATGCTTTCGTCGATCAGGTCAGCATAGACCGTATCAAGATCAATATCGGAATAGTCCTCGATCATGATCTGATTGTCGAGCAGCATCATGACTGCGCAGATGGTATCCTTATCCTCAAGTTTACCGTTGACCTTCAGTTGTGTCCATTCCATGGGAAATCTCCTCTCATTATTTATCACCGTACACTCCAAAGGAGGCACATGCCAAAACACGTGTCTCCTCCGGGTGTATCTATATCAAATATCAATTTTTGTTTCCGAAAATCTTGCCAAGGAAGCTTTCTTTCTTGGTGTAATTGTTCTTTCCGCAGGAATCCGAGAACTGACGCAGAATGTCCTTCTGCTTCTCACTCAGGCTCTTGGGAACTTCAATCACAACGGTGAAGTGAAGATCACCCTTATTCTTGGAGCCGAGCATCTGGATACCCTTACCGCGGATGGTAAAGACCGTACCCGTCTGTGTACCTTCGGGAATGGTATACTTGACATCACCCTCCAGCGTCGGAACATCGATTTCCGCACCGAGTGTAGCTTCCGGGAAAGTAATCGGAATTTCGCAGGCAATGTCGTAGCCGTCACGCTCAAAAATATGGTGCGGTCTGACATTGACGGTGAGAATGACATCTCCCGTCGGTCCGCCG
>JBGUUN010000083.1:0-8406 GCA_045133555.1 Oscillospiraceae bacterium | reverse complement strand
CTGACGCGGCTCACCGTTTTTCGGAGTATAGCCTGCATGCAGACATTTTGTTTCAAGTTTTGCGTTCGGATTAAGTTCTTTCATGTTGAAATACAGCCCCTTTCATCTTCCGAATAATATGTTGTCTCTCATTATAACATAGTAAAAGGAAGATGTAAAGAAGTTTGTACGAAGGAAAATACGGTTTCTATTGACTTGCCACCGTATTTGCGGTAAGATGATATTATAAGTATACATCGAAAGGATGGATATCAGTTGAAATCTTTATTAAAATATTTGAAGGCGTATGTTAAGGAAAGTATCCTCGGACCGCTGTTCAAACTGCTCGAAGCAACGTTCGAGCTGATCGTTCCGCTTTTGATAGCAGACATTGTCGATATCGGCATTGCTTCCGGAGATAAGGGTTATGTTCTGCAAAAATGCGGTATGCTGGTGCTGTTAGGTGTTGTCGGACTGGTGTTCTCGATCACCGCACAGTATTTCTCGGCAAGAGCGGCGGTCGGTGCTTCCACCGGGCTGCGTCATGCGTTGTTTGCACATATTCAGAAGTTATCCTACACCGAGATCGATAAGCTCGGTACTTCCACTATGATCACCCGTATGACTTCGGATATCAATCAGGTGCAGTCGGGTATCAACCTGACCCTGCGTTTGCTGTTAAGAAGCCCGTTTGTCGTATTCGGTGCAATGGTTATGGCATTTACCGTCAATGTCAAGGCGGCATGGAGCTTTGCGGTTGTTATTCCGCTGCTTTCGATCGTGGTATTCTCGATCATGGCAGCATCCATTCCGTTATACCGCCGTGTACAGCAGAGATTGGACAAGGTACTCTCTACCACCCGTGAAAACCTGACCGGTGTGCGTGTTATCCGTGCTTTTTGCAAGGAAGAAGAGGAGATCCGTATCTTTGAACAGCAGACCGATGAGCTGCGCACCACCCAGAAATTTGTCGGCAAGATCTCAGCTTTGATGAATCCGTTGACCTATGTGCTGATCAATGCAGCAATCATTGCGCTGATCTATACCGGTGCGATCCAGGTTGAGGCAGGTATCATCACCCAGGGTGCGGTTTTGGCACTGTATAACTATATGTCGCAGATCTTGGTAGAGCTGGTAAAACTTGCAAACCTGATCATCAACATCACCAAGTCGATCGCCTGTGCAAAACGCATCGAGGCTGTATTCGGCATCAAACCGTCCATTACCGAAAAAGAGACTACGGTCGAATCCACCGATGATTCTGTTGCGGTCCGCTTTGAAAATGCGGCACTCACTTATGCGGGTGCTTCCGAGCCTTCGATTTCCGGATTGAACCTCACGGTCAAAAAAGGAGAGACAGTCGGTGTCATCGGCGGTACAGGCTGCGGTAAGACCAGCTTGATCCAGCTCATCGGACGTTTCTACGATGCGACCGAGGGTGCGGTGTATGTTGACGGTGTCAATGTCAAGGATTATAAACTCGACCTGCTGCGCGATAAGATCGGTATGGTCATGCAGAAATCGGTATTGTTCCACGGCAGCATCCGTGACAATATTCGCTGGGGCAAGAAGGATGCAACCGATGAGGAAATCTGGAATGCACTTACTGCGGCGCAGGCAAAAGAAGTGGTGGAAAATAAAGAAGGTAAACTGGATGCTTTGGTAGAGCAGGGCGGCAGAAACTTCTCGGGCGGTCAGCGCCAGAGACTGACCATTGCCCGTGCACTGGTCAAAAAGCCGTCGATCTTGATCTTGGACGATGCGGCATCTGCACTTGACTATGCGACCGATGCGGCATTGCGTAAAGCAATCAAGGAATTGCCGGATGCACCGACCACCTTTATCGTATCACAGCGTGCGGCATCCATTCGCTATGCGGATCAGATCGTGGTGCTGGATGACGGCGAGGTCGTCGGTATCGGTACCCATGAGCAGCTGCTTGCAGGCTGTCCGGTCTATGAAGAAATCTACTATTCGCAGTTTGAAAGAGAGGAGGCTGCTGTCAATGGCTAAGGGTAAAAAAATGCAGAAAGGCGTACAGGCGGCAACCGTCCGCAAGGTACTGCATTATCTGAAGAAATATACCGGCTCTATCGTATGCTCTATTCTGCTTGCTACGATCAGCGTCGGACTTTCGCTGTATATCCCGATCATCATCGGTGATGCCATTGACTGTATCATCGGTAAAGGAAATGTCGATTTTG
The DNA here is from genome assembly GCA_045133555.1 of Oscillospiraceae bacterium. Lineage (GTDB taxonomy): Bacteria > Bacillota > Clostridia > Oscillospirales > Ruminococcaceae > JAHHTP01. Next base: position 6,223 of record JBGUUN010000083.1, on the reverse strand, counting down.
CCGCAGTCACCGCTTATCTTTGGCAGGTAGCCGTCTGTGCATTGGGTGTGGCGTTAGCACAGTGGGTAATGGACACCTTAAATAACCGTATTACCTACAGCGTTATCCGTGATATGCGTATCACCGCATTCCGCAAATTACAGCAGCTCCCGCTTTCGTATCTGGATACCAGAAAATCCGGTGAGCTGGTCAGCCGTATCGTGGCGGATGTCGATCAGTTTTCCGACGGTCTGCTGATGGGCTTTACCCAGTTATTTACCGGTGTTGTCACCATTCTCGGTACCTTGATCTTTATGCTGACCATCCATCCGGGTATCACCTTGGTGGTAGTACTCATCACGCCGCTTTCCCTATTCGTTGCAAACTTTATTGCAAAACGCACCTATACCATGTTTAAGCTGCAGAGTGAGACCCGCGGTGAACAGACTGCATTGATCGATGAAATGATCGGCAACCAGAAGATCGTACAGGCATTTGCACATGAGGAGCAAGCGCTTGCACAGTTTGATGAGATCAATGAAAGATTGCAGAAATACTCGCTGCGAGCTATCTTCTTCTCGTCTATCACCAATCCGGCGACCCGCTTTGTCAACAGTATGGTATATGCCGGTGTTGCGATCACCGGTGCGCTGACCGTTATTTCCGGCGGCATTACCGTCGGACAGTTATCCTGCTTTTTGGGATATGCCAATCAGTATACCAAACCGTTTAATGAGATTTCGGGCGTAATCACCGAACTGCAGAATGCGATCGCCTGTGCAGCACGTATCTTCGATCTGATCGAGCAGCCGTCGCAGATTGCCGAAGCATCCGATGCGATCGAGTTGACCGATGTCAAAGGCAGCGTATCTTTGAAAAATGTTTCCTTCTCTTACTTTGCCGATAAGAAGCTCATCGAGAACTTAAATCTGAAGGTGGCACCGGGTCAGCGTATCGCAATCGTCGGTCCGACCGGCTGCGGTAAAACCACGCTGATCAACCTGCTGATGCGATTCTATGATGTCGATGCGGGCAGTATTTCGGTCGAGGATGCGGATATTCGCCATCTGACCCGTAAGAGCCTGCGCCGTAACTACGGTATGGTATTGCAGGATACCTGGCTGAAAGCCGGCACCGTACGCGAGAATATCGTGATGGGCAAGCCGGATGCGACCGACGAGGAGGTCATCGCAGCAGCAAAGCTTGCACATTCGCACAGCTTTATCAAACGTCTGCCGCAGGGTTATGATACGGTCATCACCGAGGACGGCGGTAATCTTTCCGCCGGACAAAAACAGCTTTTGTGTATCACCCGCGTTATGCTTTGCAGACCGCCGATGTTGATTTTGGATGAAGCAACTTCTTCGATCGATACCCGTACCGAGATCCGTATCCAGCGTGCATTTGCACATCTGATGGAAGGACGTACCAGCTTTATCGTAGCGCACCGCCTGTCTACCATCAAAGAGGCGGATGTGATCTTGGTCATGAAAGACGGTAATATCATCGAGCAGGGTGACCATGCGTCCTTACTCAAACAGGGTGGTTTCTATGCGTCGCTGTATCAGGCACAGTTTGCCAAAGTTTGACACTAAAAATCCCCATATAACCGAGAAAAGGCGGTTTATTCCGTAAAATCAATGAAAAAAACCGCTTTTTCTTCCATGCTTTGGGGGAATCTATTGACTTTTGTCAAAAAAGGTATATAATTATCATGATTGCTGCATTTTTTTCGCAAAACACTCGCCGGATCAAGGTAACCCGGTTTTCCATCGACCTTTATGAATGGATTGGTTTTTGCTTCTGAAACGATGCTCAAAGCACCGTAGTTTCTGCCTTTTATGTGCAGCAAATCCAAAACGACAGCACTTTTTATCCGGTAATTATTTGGATAAAAAGAGGACTGTATGGCTTCACGGCGTAAAAACGGGATGATATATGATTGCAAAGAAAGGATACCGTATACAGTGCTGTGTTGCAAAAAAGGAGGAACCGATATGTCTCAATTATCCGAAAAAGAAAACGCGCTCATTGATCTTCGCGGCATTAATATGTCGTATGAGGGCGAGAAAATTTTAGACAATCTGAATCTTTACATCAAGGATAAAGAATTTTTAACCTTACTTGGTCCGTCCGGCTGCGGTAAAACCACCACTTTACGTATTATCGGCGGTTTTATTACTCCGGATAGCGGTGATGTTCTGTTTGAAGGTAAGCGCATCAATGAGCTTCCGCCGCACAAGCGCAACATCAACACCGTATTCCAGCGTTATGCACTGTTCCCGCACTTAAATGTATACGAGAACGTAGCATTCGGTCTGGAAGTGAAAAAGGTACCGAAGGATGAGATCAAAAAACGTGTTAAGCGTATGCTTGAGATCGTTGACTTAAAAGGTTTTGAACACCGCCGCGTTACCAAACTTTCCGGCGGTCAGCAACAGCGCGTTGCGATCGCACGTGCACTGGTCAATCAGCCGCGTGTTCTGCTTTTGGACGAGCCGCTCGGTGCACTTGACTTAAAACTGCGTAAAGAGATGCAGCTTGAGCTTAAAAAGATCCAGCAGCAGATGGAGATCACCTTTATTTATGTCACCCACGATCAGGAAGAGGCAATGACCATGTCTGATACCATCGTTATCATGAAAGACGGTATCATTCAGCAGATCGGTTCTCCGGAAGCAATCTATAACGAGCCGAAGAACGCATTCGTTGCGGACTTTATCGGTGAAGCCAATATTTTTGATGCAATGATGGTCAAGGACAAAGTACTGTCTTTATGCGGTAAAGAGCTTGAATGTCTTGACGCAGGCTTTGGTCAGAACAAACCGGTTGATGTTGTCATCCGCCCGGAGGATATCGATCTCTGCCCGGCATCCGAGCAGCGCTCTCAGCTTTACGGTGTTGTGAAGAACGTCATCTTCAAAGGCGTTCATTACGAGATGTCCATCCAGTGTGAGGGCTTGGAATGGCTGGTTCATTCTACCCGCGGCTGGAAGATCGGCGATGAGGTCGGCTTGAATCTGGTTCCGGATGCCTTCCATATCATGAAACGTCTGTATGCGGATAATACCAACCGTGTGGAAGCAGAGGTTGAAAACGGCTGCGTTACCGTATTCGGTCAGACCATTGAGGAAGTCGGTTTACCGGACGGCAAATGCATGGTCACTATTCCACCGTCTGCGATCGAGGTCGTTTCGCTGGATATGGCAGACTTAAAGGTATACCTGGAATCTCTGATCTACAAAGGTGTCTATAACGAGCTGATCGTATATGATTACGAGACCAAACGCAGCCTGCTGGTTCATTCGATGAACGACGAGCAGGTAGCTACCGACATCGGTATCCGCTTTATCAAAGATAAGATCACGGTAACTGCCGTAGAGGGAGAGAAATAAATGCTGAAATCAAAAATGGGCTCCGTTCCGTTTTTGGTATGGAGCATTATCTTCATTCTGGTACCGCTTGGCCTGGTGGTATTCTATTCCTTCTCCGCCAAAGACGGCAGCGGTTTTACCTTAGAGAATATTCTGCGCATCGGCGATTATTCGTCGATCTTCATCAAATCCATCAATCTGGCGCTGATCGCAACCTTCATCTGTCTGATCCTTGCATACCCGTTTGCGTGGCTTTTGTCCCGCATGGAGGAGAAAAAGCAGGGTATTATGATGCTGCTTGTCATGCTGCCGATGTGGATGAACTTCTTACTGCGTACTTACGGTTGGATGACCCTGATCGAAAACGAAGGCATTATCAATAAGCTGTTCGGTTTGATCGGTGTCGGTCCGTTCCAGATGATCAATACCCAGGGTGCGGTCGTACTGGGCATGGTATATAACTATCTGCCGTTTATGATCACTCCGCTGCACTCGGTCATGGTTAAGATCGATAAATCCACCATTGAAGCGGCACAGGACTTGGGTGCCGGCTTCTGGAACACGCTGTTTCGTGTTCAGCTCCCGCTTTCTCTTCCGGGTATCATCTCCGGTATCACCATGGTATTCGTTCCGAGTGTTTCCACCTTCATCATCTCCAAGATGTTGGGCGGCGGCAGCAATATGCTCATCGGTGACCTCATCGAGCAGCAATTCTTAGGTTCCACCTATAACCCGTATCTCGGTTCGGCCATTTCGTTGATCTTGATGGTGATCATGCTGCTGTTAATGGGCATCATGAACGCCTTTGATGACAACGAGATGGAAGGCATGGTCATGTAAGGAGGGGCTGCAGATGAAAAAAGTTTTCAACCGTCTTTACATGGGTGCAATCTATGCGTTTTTGTTTGCACCGATCTTAGTTTTGATCGTGTTCTCCTTTAACGAGAGCAAATCCCGTTCCAACTTCACCGGTTTTACCCTCAAATGGTATAAACAGTTATTCTCCAATGAGCTGATCATGGAGTCTTTGGGCAATACCATCCTGGTTGCGGTGGTTTCTTCGATCTGTGCAACGGTACTCGGTACGGTTGCTGCGATCGGCATCCATAATCTCGGCAAGCGTAAACGCTCGCTGATGATGAACATTGCAAATCTCCCGGTCATCAATCCGGAGATCGTTACCGGTGTTTCGATGATGATCTTATTTGTATTCATCGCAGGTCTGCTTGGCATAGAACTGGGCTTCTGGTCGGTATGCTGTGCGCACATCACCTTCTGTGTGCCGTATGTCATTATGAGTGTTATGCCGAAGCTGCGTCAGATGGATATCAGTATGTACGAAGCGGCACAGGATCTCGGCTGCAGCCCGAATAAGGCGTTTTTCAAAGCGGTATTTCCGCAGATCACGCCGGGTATCTTCTCGGGCTTTTTGATGGCATTTACCTATTCCATCGATGACTTTGTTATCACCTATTTTACCAGCGGTGCGTCTTTCCCGACTCTGCCGACCACCATCTACTCGATGACCCGTATGAAGGTCAACCCGCAGATCAACGCACTTTCTGCGATCATCTTCGTTTTGGTCCTTATTTTCCTGCTGATCTCCAATCTGTCTTCGGGTTATTCCCGCAAGAAAGATCGTTTCTAAGGGAGGGCGGAAGATGAAAAATTACAAAAGACTGTTATCCTTGCTGCTTACCGCATTCATCGTTCTGGCTGCAATGCCGATCGTAGCTTCTGCGGATACGCAGGTGTTGCGCGTTTATAACTGGGGCGAGTATATCTCGACCGGTGAAGATGGCGGCATGGATGTTATCGCAGAATTCGAGCGCACCCATCCGGGTGTTGAGGTCGAATATACCACCTTTGCAAGCAATGAGGAAATGTATGCAAAGATCCGCTCCGGTTCGGCAAACTACGATATCGTGATCCCGTCTGACTATATGATCGCAAGAATGAGTGTGGAGGGTATGCTCGCGGAGTTGGATTTTAACAACATTCCGAATGCGGCATACATCGACGAGAATTTCAAAAATGCGATCTATGACCCGCAAAACCTTTATTCCGTTCCGTATACCTGGGGGACTGTCGGCTTGATCTACAATACCGCTAAGCTCGAAGAAGCACCGACCAGCTGGGAAGCGCTTTGGGATGAGCGTTATACCGGTAAGATCTTAATGTTTGATAACCCGCGTGATGCGTTCGCGATCTCCTATCTGCGCTTAGGCTACGGCATCAACTCCACCGATGAGGTAGAGATGTATGAAGCAGCACAGCTGCTGATGGAGCAGAAAGGTGTTCTGCAGGCGTATGTCATGGATCAGATTTTCAACAAGATGAGCTCCAACGAAGCTTGGATCGCACCGTACTATGCGGGCGATGCCATCATTATGATGGAAGAAAATCCGGATCTGGACTTTGTGATCCCGGATGAAGGCAGCAATATCTTCGTGGATGCGATGTGCGTGTTAAAAACCTCCAAGCAGAAAGCGCTTGCGGAGGAATTTATCAACTTCATGTGTTCTCCTGAGATCATGGCGGAAAACATCGGCTATATCGGCTATTCTTCGCCGTCCACCGCAGCAAAGGAGCTGCTGGACGAGGAGATGCAGAATAACCCGATCGCATATCCGGATGCGGATAAGACCGCAAACTGCGAGTATTTCACCTATCTGCCGCAGGAAGTCAATGAAAAGATGGAAAACCTCTGGATCAGCGTAAAAGCATCCGACGGAAACATGGATGATATGCTGGCAGGCGGTAATAACATCGAATTCTGGTGCATCTTGGGCGGTATCATTGCGGTGTGTATTTACTTAAACATCTGGATCCGCGTGAGAAAGAACAAGCAAAAAGAGAATTATTGAATT
>JBGUUN010000082.1:0-2615 GCA_045133555.1 Oscillospiraceae bacterium | reverse complement strand
GATCAACCTTGCCGCTGCGGATATTGCCAGACCGTTATTTGCGGAAGAATGCTATGAGATCTGCAATCGGTATCAGGTATCTCCGTCTCAGATCGAGTTTGAAATGAAAGAAGCCATGCTTTTGGCGAACATGAAGCGTTCTGCGGCATTGATTGAAAAATTCCATCACTTCGGATTCCGTTGTGCCGTGGACAATTTCGGATCGGATTACTGCTCGCTACAGCTGTTAGGCAGACTGGAATTAGACACCATCAAGCTCGACAGCAGTTTCTTTTCCGGCGGCAACAACAGCCGTCACGGCAGATATCTTGCGGAAAATGTCTTAAAGCTTGCCGCACAGCTTCATATCCGTACCGTTGCGGAAGGCATTGACAATTACGGTCAGGTGCAGTTTTTACAGCAGGCTGCCTGCGACTGTATTCAGGGATTCATCTGTTTCCAGCCGATGCCGATCGAGAAATTTGAGAGCGAAGCATATGACGAAAATATGCTCAAATACATTGAGATCAAGCAAAATGCAAAGGATCAAAAGACCGTAAGAAGAACTGCTTTGGCCAATACGCAAAGCAGATCCTCCAAGAATACGGTTATGTTCTCCTACCGTCCGGCCGAGGACGAGATCGAGTTTTCATCTATCTTCTCTCCGGTACTCGGTGAGCAGAGATTTTTCAAAAATGCACAGGCATTGTTCCGCACGACCGACCTGATCCATCAAAACGACAGACCGGACTTTTTCCGTCTGCTTGAGCGCTGTCAGCGTGAAGATGGATGGGTAGAGAATACGCTGCGTTTTTATATGTCGGAAGGCCATTATGAGTGGCTTGAGGTATCGCTGCATCAGGACGGAAAGAACGCCGACAGCACCATCAGCGGTACGCTGACCGATATGTCCGGCTGGAAAAGCGAGGTCAACCGCTGGAAAGAAAAAGCAACGCGCGATCCGCTTACCGGCTTATATAACCGTGAGTATTTCGAACAGAACGTCAGCAAATTGCTGGAGAAAAAGACCTATGCAACGGGCGCGCTCATGTTCATCGACGTGGATAAGTTCAAAGAAGTCAACGATAATTACGGACACATGTTCGGTGACGATGTACTTTGTTTTGTTGCAAAACAGATTTTGGGTGTGTTCCGCCACACCGATATCGTTGCACGTTATGCGGGTGACGAGTTTGTGATCTTTGCTTCTGCGATCGAGAAGGACGTTCTGGAAGACCGTTTGAAGAAACTTTGCGGTACCTTCCGTTATCCGTACAGAAGCGGTACGGTTGAGCATAAAGTTTCGATCAGTCTCGGTGCGGCTTATTACCCGACAGACGGTACCGATTACCAGACATTGTTGGAACATGCCGACTGTGCAGTTTACGAAGCAAAGTCTGGCGGCCGTGACAGATATGTGATTTATGAGCCGTATATGAAAGGCGAAGCAGGGAAAAACGAAGCGGAATAAGAGGGACAGAGAATGACGATTGCGTTGATTTTGGGCATAACGGGATTTATGCTGTTTATGGCATATGATATCAACAGCTTTACGCGGCGGTCAAAAATTTTAGATACGGCTTTTTTATGCGGCTGTATTTTGATCGCGATCTCGACTGTGATCCAGTTATATCTGGCATGGAAAGAGGGGGCGTTTAGCGGATGGGGTGACATTGTCATGATCGTATTCGGCGTGTTTTCGTTTGCCGCAATGATCTATTGTCTCTTTTTCGCACTCCCGTTTGATGAGACCTATGTTTCTCAGCAAAACGGAAGGGGCGTTTACGATAAGGGTGTGTATGCACTTTGCAGACATCCGGGTGTGATCTGTTTTGCGTTTATGTTTTTGTTTCTCGGCTTTGCCGCAAGACCGTCGGCATTGCTTGGAAACGGGATGATCTTATCCGGATTGAATCTGCTGTATGCGTTCTTTCAGGATAGGGTGACTTTTCCGAAAACATTTTATAACTATCCGGAATATCGAAAGAGAGTTCCGTTTATTATTCCAACAAGCAAGAGTATCCGTCTGGCATATCAGACACTCAGATATCCGAACGGAAAGGAGGAAAGACCGTGAGATTCCAGGAAAAACTTCATGAATACTCCAAAGAAGAGATCTGGGAAGAATACTGCGGATTTCTGACCCTGACCACTGAGGAATTTATGGGGATCCAAAAACGTCTGCTGCTGGAGCAGATGGAGATGTGGTCCTCAAGTGCGTTGGGTCAGAGCATCTTAAAGGGGAAAAAGCCGCAGACCATTGAAGAATTCCGTTCGATGGTACCGCTTACCAACTATGAGGATTATGCACCGATGCTTCTTTCCAAGCAGACCAAGGCGCTTCCGGGCGAGCCGGTTATCTGGATCAAGACAACTTGGGAGGGTGGTGTCCATCCGATCAAGATCGCACCTTATACCAAGGGTATGCTGGATACCTTTAAGCACAACATCGTCAGCTGTATGATTCTTTCCACCAGCCGCAAGAAAGGTGAGTTTAACGTCAGTGTTACCGACCATATGCTGTATGCATTGGCACCGCTGCCGTATGTTACGGGTCTTTTGCCGCTGCTTTTACAGGATGAGATCGACATCGAATTCCTTCCGTCGGTAAAAGATGCGGTCAATATGACCTTTGC